>CAYRCN010000015.1:0-16276 GCA_964422805.1 uncultured bacterium
TTATGAAGTCGATCCTGCTCTACCATAATATAGCCAGAACTTTTTCCCCTTACGGCTCAATTGTGTTTCCGGATGTTTTTACGCATCATATAAGATTTTTGAAAAGTAGAGGTATCAAATTTCTTAAAGCTCGTGAGTTCTTCGAGACGGATTCAGGGGTTTTGCTAACTTTTGATGACGGTTTTGTCGATTTGTATGAGTTTGCTTTTCCTGTTCTTGCCGAGGAAAATATTCCCGCTTTAATATTTGTGGTTTCCGGTTATGCAGGAAGGAAGAATGAATGGGAAGTTACTCTTGGAAAATCGTTTATACATCTTTCCTGGGACAAAATAAAAGAAATGCATAAATATGGTGCTACAATTGGTTCTCATTCGCATCTTCATCCCGATTATTCTCGCAGCCCTTCTGATCAGGTTAAGCGAGATATGGAAGTTTCTCTTAAGACTATTTCTGATAAAATAGGGGAGAAAGTTAAGTATCTTTCCTATCCGTTTGGTAGAATAAGAAAAGATGAATGGCAATTAGCCGGGGATGCTGGTTACGAAAACGCATTCATTTCTACGCCGAATGAGACAAACAATCCTTACCTTATAGGTCGCTGGGGTGTATATACAATAGACACTCTTTTTAATCTTTCGGCGAAAATAGGTTTAAATAGATTTGGGGGATTTGAGCGGCTTAAATGCAAGGGCATCAATTGGGTTTCAAACGCAACGGGAATAATAAAAGGTGTGTTTCCTGGCAAAGGAATACAAAATCCAGATACTGAGATTTAAACAGGTAAAGTGTGCGCAACTGCAAATTAAATATTAAAAATTAAAAAGTAAAATGACAAATAAGAATGTAAAAATAATTAGGACGCAGATAAACGCGGATTTAAAAGGGTTTTTATTTATTGTTTTTTAATAAATTTTTGAACTTTGATTTGTGATTTTACATTTTGATATTTGATTTTTGCATTTGAGGGCGGTTGTGCTGGTTTTTGGGCGGTTTAGTTTGTTTCTATAACCACAGGAAGTTTTATGCGTTTGAAATGGGTCGATTCAACAAGATGAATAGTTTTTTCTACATGCTCTTTTTTAAAACCCGCGTCTATAATTTCTTCTTTATTTTTACCCTCATCGACATAGAGTTTAAGGATTGGGTCGAGTATTTTATAGGGTAAGAGTTCTTCCTCGTCTTTTTGGTCTCTATTTAACTCAGCAGAAGGAGCTTTGTCTATAATCGATTTTGGGATTGGATTACCTTTATTCTTGTTAATCCACTCTGTTAATTCGTAAACTTCGGTTTTGTACAGACTGCCTATGGGAGCAATTGCGCCTACAGTATCACCGTAAAGTGTGCAGTAACCTGTTAGTATCTCCGAGCGGTTTCCCGTTGCGATTACGATCGCATTCTTCCTGTTTGCAACATACATTAGTAAATTTGCTCTGATTCTTGCCTGGAGGTTCTCTTCAGGTACATTAATTCCTTTAATTATAAATTTTTCTATGAGGGTTTCTATATAAATATCGAAAATATCGGTTAAGTCGAATTCGATTATGGCAACCTGCAGATTTTTGCAAAGTTCAAGTGCGTCTTTTTTACTGCTCTCGGCAGTGAATTCGGTCGGCATGAAAAGGCATTCGATATTTTCTTTCCCGATGGCGTAAGTTGTAAGTAAGGCAACAATACCTGAGTCGATACCGCCGCTTAATCCTATAACCGCCCTGGTAAGATTGTTTTCTTTAAAGTATCTTTTTATTTCTTCTATTAATTTATTATATATCTTTGGCGAATTCATTATTATAAATTTTGTCATAATTATGTATTTGTCAAGCTCCTTATTTAACCACAGAGTAAAGAGAAGTAAAATTAGAAAAATTGAAAAATGGGAAAATTGCGAAATGGAAAACAATTCAACTTATATTCGAAGAATCTACTTAAACGAACCAGGAACTGCGAACAAAAATCTAAATCCTATATCCTAAATTATTATTTAACCAGTACAACCTTATTTATTTTGGTGAATTTTTTCTTATTTGCTTCCATCCTGACGAAATACACGCCTGCCGGTTTACCGCTCATATCTATCTTCCCCGAATAGAAGCCTGCGGGTTTCTCTTCTGAAAACTCTTTTATTTTTGTCCCTTTTATATCGTACACTTCAAGGTTGAGCTTAGCCTTTTCGGGAAGGGCGTATTTGATATCAAACTGATTTCCTGCTGTTATTCCCTTAATATTAAAAGAATAAACTTCAGGCAATTTGGGTATGGGGATGGATGTAACAGATACGATTGCAAATAAAGAATCACTGGTGTCCGCCGGACTACCGGTCGTATCGGATATTCTCACAAGACAACTATCTGAAATTGTATCGGTGGGTATTGTCCAGGGATAAGCCCCAGTATCGGGTATGCTTGCGATCACATCCGACCAGCTCGAGCCATTGTTTATAGAATATTCGATTCGGACGCCTCGGCTT
Organism: uncultured bacterium; assembly: GCA_964422805.1. Taxonomy (GTDB): domain Bacteria; phylum Hydrothermota; class UBA3072; order UBA3072; family UBA3072; genus JAFGHJ01. The sequence continues at coordinate 2,465 of CAYRCN010000015.1, forward strand.
GTACCGGTTGAGGTCCAGGTTATATAATAACTATAACTTCTTCCCCAGTCTTCTCCGCCGTTTGGAGCCGTAATCGTTATGTAAGGGATAGGAGAAATTTTAAATATAGAATCACTGGTATCCGCCAGGCTTCCATTTGTGTCGGCAATGCGTATAAGACAACTATCTGACGGCTTATTGGGTATTGTCCAGGGATAAACCCCAGTGTCGGGTATCTTGGCAATTACGTCCGACCAGCTCGAGCCACTGTCGATCGAATATTGGATTAGGACGCCACCGCTCGTACCGCTCGAAGTCCAGGTAACATTGTGAACACTGTCTACCTCGAAATCTTCTCCGCCATTGGGAGAAATTACAGTAATAAATGGAATAGGGGAGATTTTGAATATTGCATCGCTGGTGTCCGATGGGCTTCCAAAGGTATCGGTTATCCGAAGAAGACAGCTATCCGAAGGTGTATCTGGTATTGTCCAAAGATAAGCCCCTGTATCGGGTATGCCGGCAATCACGTTTGACCAGTTTGAACCATTGTTGGTCGAATATTCGATTCTGACACCGCCGCTTGTTCCAGTCGAAATCCAGGTGACATCGTGAATACTATCTACCTCAAAGTCTTCTCCGCCGTTGGGAGAGGTAACTGTTATGTATGGGATCGGGGAAATGGTAAATATTGCGTCACATGTATCCGATGGGCTTCCGATTGTATCGGTGATCCGCAAGAGACAACTATCAGAAGGCGTATCGGGTATTGTCCAGGGATAAGCCCCGGTATCGGGTATGACGGCAATAATATCCGACCAGCTCGAACCATTGTTAGTAGAATATTCGATTCTGACACCGCCGCTTGTTCCAGTCGAAATCCAGGTGACATCGTGAATACTATCTACCTCAAAGTCTTCTCCGCCGTTGGGAGATGTAACCGTTAAGGCAATGTCGGGCATTTCGATTTTTCCCCAACCGTAAATATTATCTTTTCCTAATGTTCCCAGATCGACCGTACAATTCGTATATAGGTAATCCCGGATTTCGCTGTTATTATATCCTGGAAATCGTGATTTAATTAAAGCGCAGACTCCTACTGTATGTGGCGATGATAAAGAAGTACCGGACCAGTACCCGTAAGCGTAACTGTTGCAATTGTCGGGTGCCGCAACGTCCGGTTTGGTTCTTCCGTCGGTTGTCGGTCCCTGAGAACTGAAGGTTTCCTGGGGGCCGGAGGTATAATTGATTCTATTAATAGCTCCAACGGTTACAACATCCGTAATCGTCCCCGGATCAGTCAGACTGCTTGAATTTGTGTGATAGCCGAAGCTTCTACTCAAATCGAATAATGTAAAATCCCAATCATCACTTGTCGAATACTCTTTTACTGCAACACCATACATCCCATTTGCATATGGGTTTGTGTAAACTATTGTTTCTTCCGGATATGAAGATCCGGTTTGTCTGTCTGTAGAACTGGCAACAATTGACCAATGTGTTGTTGGAATGGTGTCATATCTTGCCAGGTAAAGGTCGTAGTCCTGATTCGAATATATATAGTCATCCCAGTTCAGGGTAATTATAATGGTTTCCCCGGGGTCGTGAAGCCACACGTGAGTAGGATCGGGACCGATTGGGTTTACATTACCTGATCCAAAAGCATGATAACCAGATCCGTCATCTGCGAATATCGATCTATAATGGTCTTCGGCTGAGTTACCTGCCGAATTTACCCACAGAATTCCATTGCTTAATGCGTTATTGACAATATTGCATATGAATCCTGTTCCGTCATAGTAACCTCCCGTGTTGAACCATCCCATTGAATGATTTACGATGTCTACGCCATTGCTGATACAGGTATCTTTTGCGTTTTCAAAATCGGTTACATCTGCTATCTTGTATAAATAAAATTCTGCGTTAGGGACCAGATCAAAAATAGCTTCAGCTACTGCTGTCCCGTGAGGAGTTCCTGTTTGAAGCCCGGTTCCGGTAAAGTCATGACTTGCATAAGATGACGGTATATCACCTTCGGTTTGCGCGTTAATTAAGGACGTAAATCCACCGTCGATAACGGCTACTTTAACGCCTGAACCCGAATCACCTACTGAGTGCCAATGGTCGGCATTCATAAGGGCAACACCTTCACTGGTGACTGCATGCTCCTTTGGTCTCATCGGGGGTATGATTTCTGCAAAATCTTTAATAGAGGTTGCTACATTTTCAAGCTCGCTTATTGGTATTTCAACTCTCATGGAGTGGTTCGCTTTTGCTTGAATTCTCGAACCGAAAGCTCTTAAATTATTTCCATCGATGTTTGCCGTTGTAATACCGGGTTTCGTTAGAACAGTTACGACTACTCTGTCTTCAACAAGTTGCAGGTCGGATTGTCTGGCAAATTGTCTATATTCTTTTTTTTCGGCATAAAGTTTGTAAAGTCTGTCTAAACTCGAGGAAAGATTTTTTATTTGTTTGGACTTATGGTCCATTTTGGTGGGTGGCTCGACTCGCAAATCATTGATTTTAATTGTTTTAAAATCTCCGGCAAAAACCGGGACAATATTTATTTCTATTGTAACAAGTAACAATATTAACACTCTTTTGTTCAATTCTTTACCTCCTTATCTAAGAGTGAATAATAATTGAACTTTCTAATAAGAAAAAACTAATAATTTCTTCTAACTGCGTAACAATAGTAAGATTTTTTTTTATTTTGTCAATCATTTTATTATCCGCGCCACCCATCTTTCGACCACGAAACACGCAAAATACACTAAACCCCACTAACCCTTTTTGAATTTATTTCTTAAAAACACAAAAAGTTTAGTGTGTGGGGTGGCTTTGTGCTCTTTGTGTGCTTTATGGTTCGATTAGTTTTTTTTGTTTTCGTGTTTTTCGTTTATTTTGTGGTTAAAAGAGGAGCTTGACAAATTTACGGGCGGTTTTTATACTAATTTGAGGTTTGAAAATGGGTAAAGAAAAACCAGTGTATAAAACATTTGTAGAGACGAGTTTCTCGGCTGCGCATCAGTTGAAAGGTTATAAGGGTGCGTGCGGAGAGCTGCATGGTCACACCTGGACGGTACGGGCTGAAGTGGAAACGGATAAGCTTGATAAATTGGGCATGACTATCGATTTTAAGGACTTAAAGAGAAAATTAGATTCTGTTGTACGCGAATTTGATCACCGCTGTATTAATCAGAGAAAGCCTTTTATCAAGGAAAATCCTACCGCCGAGAATCTGGCTAAGTATATTTACCTGAATATGGGAAAAATTTTATCTGACGACATTAAAATTATTGAAGTTACAGTTTTGGAATCTCCGAATTACGGAGTTAAGTATTCGGAGAGATGAATTGCTTAAAGTCAACGAAATCTTTTATTCTATTCAGGGTGAATCTTCTTTTTCTGGAATCCCTTTTGTATTTGTAAGGCTGACAGGTTGTAATCTCAGGTGCTCTTATTGTGATACAAAATATGCCTACGAAGAGGGAGAAGAGCTCTCGGTCGAACAGATTTTAAGACAAATCAAAAAATATAAATGTCGTTATGTCGAAATTACCGGTGGAGAACCTCTATTACAGGATGAAACTCCATTTCTTGTAGAGGCTTTGATTGATAAAGGATTTAATGTTCTTGTTGAAACTAATGGAACTAAAGATATCAGTATTATCTCCGATAAGGCTACAATAATTATGGATATAAAATGCCCTTCGAGTGGAGAAGTGAATAAAATCGATTGGGAAAATGTAAAAAGGCTCGATAAGAAAGACGAAGTTAAGTTTGTGATCGCCGAAAAATCAGATTACGATTGGGCAAAGAAAATAATAACTGAGAGGAACCTGAATTATAAGTTAGGAGTCCTTTTATCTCCTGTTAAAGAAAAATTGGATCCGGTTTTACTTGCCGAATGGATTTTAGGAGATAATTTGAAGGTCCGTTTACAACTTCAGCTTAATAAAATTCTGTGGCCCGAAGAGGTAAGGGGAAGGTAAGTTGGGAAAAGAAGCAGTTGTCTTGTTGAGCGGCGGTATAGATTCTACGACCACTCTCGCGATTGCAAAAGATTCAGGGTATGAAGTATATGCAATCAGTTTTCGTTATGGTCAGCGGCATCATTTTGAGATTGAGGCAGCAAAGAAAATTGCCATTGCTATGGGTGTAAACAGGCACTTGATTATGGATATCGACTTAGCTTCTTTTGGCGGTTCCGCATTGACCGATGATATACCGATTCCGAAAAGAGACGAAGTCGAAGACATAGGAAAAGAAATTCCAGTCACTTACGTTCCTGCCCGTAATATCGTTTTTTTAAGTCTTGCTCTCGGTTGGGCTGAGGTTATGGGGGTGTCCGAAATATTTATCGGTGTTAATGTGATCGATTATTCCGGGTATCCGGATTGCCGATCCGAATTTATTGCGGCTTTTGAAAAAGCGGCAAATCTTGGAACTAAAAGTGGTGCTGAGGGTAGGAAAATCAAAATTCATACTCCGCTTATTTCGCTTACGAAATCTGAGATAATAAAGAGAGGATTGGAATTGGGGGTAGATTACAGCTTAACCCACAGTTGCTATGACCCCGATGAGGAAGGACGAGCCTGCGGAAATTGTGATAGCTGCCTTTTGCGAAAGAAGGGATTTGAAGAAGCGGGAGTAGAAGATCCAACTGCGTATAGTTAGTCTCGAGTCATGAGTCATGTGTCTTGAGTCATTTTAGGATTTAGGATTTAGGGGTTGGGATTTGGGGAAAACAACAACAAAAAACTCTGTGTTCTCTGTGTGTTTTTCTTTTCTCTGTGTACTCTGTGGTTAAGAAATTTAGTTTATAATTGTTCTTCCAGTTTTATAATAAACTCTTTTTCTTCAATATCAAATTCGATTTTTTTGTTTTCTGATGTTAAGCCCGAGACAATTTTTACCGAAATACCTGTGATTTTTTTTAAGTATTTTTGAAGTTCCTTATTAGCTTTACCTTTCTCGGGAGCGCTTTTAAGCCAGATTTTAAAAGTGCCGTCCTCCATTTTTACTATTTTATTTTGATTTGAAGACGGTTTTACCTTTACTCTTAATTGACCCATAAGCAGTTTATATTTCTTCTTTTTCCTTTATTGCTGGTTAAAAGAATGTATTATTTTATAAAAGCCGTTTTGCTGCTTTCAGTTGTACCTTCGAATTCCAGATGATAGAAATATATACCGGCAGGTATTTTTTCGGTGTTCCAGCTTATCTCGTTTCTTCCCGCGGGTCTGTGTTCATTTAATATCTCTGTTACTTCTCTACCCATAATATCGTATAGTTTTAGTGATATTATGCCGGCTTTCGGAAGATTGAATTGGATGAGATTGAATGTTCCGGAAATTTCAAGAGAAGATTCTCGGAAAAAAGTGGGTTTGTCTTCTACTTTTTGTTCTTCTATCCCTGAAAGTTCAGGATGGATATAGTAGAGACCTGACCCGTAGGTTCCGGCGATGAGGAGAACACTATCATTTTGGGATATATCCAGCGAGTAAAGAACAGGATAAAAAATCCCGTTACTGTAGTCATGCCAAGTTTCGCCGCCGTTTGTTGACCGTAACACTCCGTAACCCTCTGTTGCGGCGTATACGAACTGGGGATCTCGGGGGTCGTATTTGATGTCATAAACAAAGGCAATCAGGGAATCTTTTTTGACCCAACTTTCTCCTCCGTTTATAGATTTATATATGCTTCCATTAGCATATCCGATATATCCTGTTCCGATTAAAATTTCGTTACTGTTGTTAGGATTAATCGTAATGCAATTAACATAGTTTTCATTACTGAGTCCTTTATTAATCCATTCATTTCCGCCGTTTAATGATTTTACGATACCCTCTTGCTCGGTTCCTGCCCAGACGACAGATGTGTCGTTGGGGTCAATGGCGATCGATATAATAGGCATAAACATCCCAGCCATCAACTCGGGTAGTCCATTGTTTTTCTGTTCCCAGGTTGTTCCGCCATTTGTGGTTTTATATATTCCGTGGAGAGAACTTCCTACGTATATTGTATTCGTCAAAAGAGGATTTATCGCTATGCATTGCGGATGTTCAACCTCGCTTATTATATCGAAATTATCACCATAATCTGGGGATTTATATAAACCGGTTAAAGATGCTAAATAGATGTTAGCAGAGTTTGCGGGATCTATTTTGATGTCAGTAAATTCGTCGGCATTAAGATATTCGTGATACCAATTTGTACCGCCATCCTCTGTACGGTAAAAATGTCCGTTTCCTTCCCCCGCATAAATTCTATTAATATTTTGAGGGTCTATCGCGACACAGCTTATTACTGTTGCTGTAATACCATCTGAGTTTTCATTCCAGTTTTCTCCCTGATCGGTTGATTTAAATACACCTCCGTCGAACTCGCCCGATATATCTGTTGCGGCAAAGATTGTATCAGAAGTTAAAGAATTGAAAGCAATGTCGGGAACATTGCTGCAGTCAGTGTTCCCTCCCCATCCCAAATAATTCTCCCAATTTTCTCCGCTGTCTATACTCTTTGAAAAGCGATTACCTGAACTGTATATTATGGATGTGTCAGTAGGGTAGAAGTAAAGATAAGCGCATTCAATCGATTTATTGATAAAATCGCCACATTTTAACTGCCAGTAGGAACCATTATAGATATAATAACGACCTTGGATTATAGCGCAAACCCTGCCGCTGTTATTTGGGTGGGCGGCTAAACCGTTAACTGTTTGATAATAATCTCCCGATAATACCGGTAGACTATCGTTAATCGCGTTCCATGTTTTACCTGTGTCGCTTGACATGAACGCTCCGTCAAAATTTGTGCCTGCGTAAAGTATGGATGAATTATTAGGGTCAATTGCTAAAGAAATAATCGCGTTTTTGTAACTTTCGGAGTGTGGAGTTAACCCGTCATCACTTAATACCCAGTTTGTACCGCCATCGGTCGATTTATATATGTTACCAACAGCGAGTCCAATTCCTCCACCCAGACCTGCGTAGAGAATATCCGGATTTTGCTGGTCAATAATCACATTAAATATTATCAGCCCTTCGTAGAGTCCGTTACTAGATTTGAACCAGGTTGCTCCACTATCAATTGACTTCCAAATGCCATTGTAGTCTGTGCCTGCGTATAAAATGCCTGAGTTATCCGGATCGATTGCCAGACTTCTTATTGGATAGAAGGTAAGCCCAATGCGAGAGGTACTCCAGGACGAACCGCCGTCTTTGGTTTTGTATACACCCGCGTCACGCGTTCCAACATATACTATTTGCGGGTTGTTCGGGTTTATTGCGATGGAGGTCATCTCGCCGCCGTATAGGGGATAGGAGTCCCAAATTGTACCTCTAATCGAGCTAGAAACGTCGTTCTTTTTTAAAGTTAGATTATTAGATTCTTTGTCGAGAAGAATCGATGATTTGTTGGGTCCATACTTTTCCGTTGCAGAGTTGCCCGAAGCTAAAAGGGTCGTAGTGTTTAATAAAATTAATACAAAAACAATTAGGGTATTTCTCATTTTTTTCTCCTTATTTGTTTGATGGATACGATAATAATATTGTTTTTTTACTTGTCAAGTATTCTTATCTAAAATTAACCCCTTGACAAAATAATAATTTTTTGTATAATTGAGAATGAGATTCAATTGCAATTATGAAAAAAGAAAAAGAGATATTTAAAAAGTATTTGGTTGGTAAGGGCTTAAAGCTTACTTCAGAAAGAGAGCTAATTTTGGAGGAGGTTTTCTCCAGGCATGATCATTTTGATGCGGAGGCTCTTTTTCAGGCTTTTCGTGCGAGGAGTGAGAATGTTTCTCGGGCTACGATTTACAGGACTTTACCTTTGCTGGTAGAGAGCGGGCTCGTTCAGGAAGCGCTGAGATGTGGAGAAAGGGTTTGCTATGAGCATATTTACGGGCATAAATCTCATGGGCATATGATATGTATTGGATGTGGTAAGATAATAGAGTTTGAAGATAGCGGATTGGAGAAGATAAAGAAAAAAGTGTGCAAAGAATATGATTTTAGGCCCGTGGAGTTTAGATTTGGAATAAAAGGTTATTGTAAAGATTGTCAAAAGAAATTGTAGTTTTTTAGGGTAAAATAAGGGGCTAATTTTGGATTTGAAAAAAGATTTTAACGAAAAAATATTTGCTGAATTATATATTAAAAAGCATAAGAAAATTTTGCGGAAATTGGGTCATTATTATGCCAAAAAATTGAAGAACGTTGGTTTTAGTGAGGGGAGAATAATAGATGTTGGTTGTGGTTTTGGCGAGATGTGTATGGTTTTAGCTGAAGAAATTCCGGGGTGTGAGGTGGTTGGTGTCGATTTATCTAAGCCTTTATTGGATTATGCAAGGAATAGTATACATGAAGGAACGATTAAAAAAAAGGTAAAATTTGAAATGGGAAATGTAGAAAAAATGAGTTTTGAAAATGATTCCTTTGATGCGGTATTTAACGTTAATATGGTTCACTGGGTTGGAAATCCGATTTCTATGTTGAATGAAATCGAACGGATTTTAAGGCCGCAGGGATATCTATTTGTAAAGGATTTAAGATATTCATGGTTAAAAGTATTCGAAAAAGAGATAAATAATGCTTTTAACTTAGAACAGGCAAAAAAAATGATAGGTGATTCAGAGCTCAGGGAGGGCACTTTTTCCGGCAGACTTCTGTGGTGGAATTTTGAAGCATAATGAGAAATATTAAGATGGAGTTAAGAATGAATGATTTTATTGTTGATTTTTTGATTTGCCCCTTGACAAATAAAAAAACCCATGTATATTAACCGACGTTATGACTGACCAGTCAGTAAGAAGGAAGCAGATAATGGAAAAAGCAAAAGCTCTTTTCGCGGAGAAGGGGTATCATCCTGTTACTGTTGAAGAGGTTGCTGATGCGTGTGGTGTCGCGAAGGGTACGTTGTATCTATATTTTGATTCCAAGTCTGACCTTTTTATCGAAATCTTTGTGGAGGCGCACAGGGAGATTATCGAAAATATAAGGAAAATAATTGGGTCTGGAAGGAGTTTTGAAGAGGCTATTTCGGAAGTTTTTGATTATTTTGAGAAATTTATAAGAGGAGACGGATTTTTTTCAAGGTTTGGTAAGGTTCAAAAAGGAATGCGAGGTTCCAATATTCCAATCGAGTGCATACAGAAAATCAATGAGTCTATTGCTGAAATTATTGGAGCCTTGGAGGATGAAGCGGTGAGTGTTCTGAAGAGATATTTGCCGCATTGCAAGTTAAGTTTTAATGATGTTTATGAAATAATTGTTTCTTTGATAATGGCTATAGAAGAATCTGATTCAGAAACAATAAAAGATACCGCTCTTTCTGTTCTTTTAGATGGAGTGAGGAAGGAGGTTAAATGTTAAAATTTAAGGTTATTCTTATTCTGTTTTTGATTTTTTCTTTTTCTTTGTATTCTTTGACTTTTGAGGAGGCAAGGAAAATAGCTCTGGATAAGAATAGGGATATGGAGATATCGGAGCTTGAAGTAAAAAAAGCTGAAATTGCAATGAGGGAATCATGGGCGTCTTTTTACCCGACAGTGAGCCTGCAGTCCAGTTACACAAGGCTTTTGAGTGTTCCGCAGTTTGAGATGCCTATGGCTGATGGAAGTACGCAGTATATCTCTCTCGGTTTTCCGGATAATTTTAGAAATTCTATTGAGGTAACATTCCCTGTTTTTACCTTCGGAAAGAGATTTGCGGTAAAGGAAATTGGAGAGAAAAGTAAAGACATGCAGATTTTACAGCACGAGACCGGTAAAATGAATTTGGTAAAGGATCTAATAACATATTATTATGGAGTTGTTGTTGCCGGGGAAGGATTAAAGATAGCTGAAGGCGCTGTAGAAAGAGCAGGGGACCATCTAAGGACAGCCCGCATTCAATATAATCAGGGAAGGGTAACGAAGCTTGATTTGCTTCAAGCTGAAACAGATTTTAATAGTAGAAAGACAGAATTGTTGAATGCAAATAATGGGCTTGAGCTGGCTAGATCCGCGTTAAATATGATGCTTGGTTTCCCCCTGGATACACTTATTAATGTCGAAGGGAAAGTCCAGCTTGAAATAGATACTTTTGATATGGATTCGCTTAAAAATTTAGCTCTTGCGAGGAGACCCGAGATTCAGATTATCAAAAAAACGAGCGAGCTCTCAGAAATCAGTAAATCCTTGCAATATCTTTCTTTTCTTCCTGATATAGCCTTTGTCGGTAGTTTTTCTTATGATAAACCGGTTGGTTTTTTGAACGAATGGGATAATGATATGACTGCGACAATTGCTGTCTCATGGCCGATTTTCCAGGGTTTTTCAAGGGTGAATAAGATCAAGGAAGTCAGGCTTACAGTTGAACAGGCGGTTATAAGAGAAAATATAGTAAAAGAAGGTATAAAAATGGAGATAAAGAGTCTTCTGCTTACTTACCGCTTAAACAAACAAAAATTGACTCTTTCCGAGGAACAGTTAAAAAGAGCTAAAGAAGCATATGAAATGGCGGATAAACAGTACAAAGCCGGTTATATATCTGCGCTTGATTATAAAGATATTGAATTGGGTTACAGGAGCGCAGAATTTGCGCATCTTAATGCTCAGTATAATTTAATTGTTTCAGAAGAACAAATTAAAGTTGCCACAATGATAGATAAGGAGGAATAATGAAGAAGTGGATTTTTATTATTTTTGTTGTTTTGCTTTTAGGTATACCCGGATTAATAAGAATTAAAATGTCTGCAGAGAAAGTTGAAGAAGAAGTTAAGGGTGTACCTGTAGTGGTTGCCACCGCAAAAGTGAAAGATGCTGTTAAAATCATGAGTTTCTCTTCTCAGGTGCAGGGCATAGAACAGGCTCAAGTTTATCCCGATATACCGGGTAGATTTTTGCGGTACACAGTCGATAACGGTCAGTGGGTGAAAAAAGACCAGATTATAGCTTATTTAGAGCAGGATATTCCCGGGGTTGTTAGAGAGCCGATTGCCGTTAAGAGTACTATACCGGGTATTATTTCTTTGCGGGCTGTGGACAAAGGACAGCTTATTCGTCAGCAGGATCCCATGTTTCCCGATCCACCTCTGGCAGAAGTAGCGAGAATAGACAAAATTAAACTCGAGTTCGATGTTCCGGAGAAGTTTTTTATTAAGGAAGGATTACCCATGAAAGTTGAGATACCTTCTCTTTCAAAAACCTTTGAGGGTAAAATTGAGAAAGCTTCGGTTTTTTACAATTCGAGCAGCAGGACTCAGCATGTTGTGGGAGTTGCCCCGAATACTAAAAAGGAAATTCTTCCGGGGATGTTTGCCAGGGTTTGGGTTGAGGTCGCACGGGAAAACAATGCTATTTCCCTTCCTATTGATGCTGTAATCGGATTGGTTGATAAATATGTTTTTAAGGCTGAAAACGGGAAAGCCATACTTTCCCCCGTTACAACTGGTTTTACCAACGGTAATAGTCTGGTTATAAAAGAAGGTATTTCTGCTGGTGACACTGTTATTGTTGTAGGACAGAATATTGTAAAAGATAGCGCAAAAATAGATATAAAGGAGATAAGATGATACAAGGAGCAGTAAGTCGTCCTGTTTTAACTGCTGTTGGTTTTATTATACTTGTCCTTTTGGGAATATTTGGATGGTCTAATCTCCCTGTATCTTTGTATCCTGATGTTACGCTTCCCACATTAATGGTAATGACCGAATACAGGGGCGCATCTGCGCTTGATGTTGAAGAAGGAGTTTCAAAGGAGTTGGAAGATGCTCTTGGTAATGTGGCGAACCTTAAGACAATTAAGTCTGATTCGAGAGAAAATATATCCATTATTTCTCTTGAATTTGAATATGGTACTAATCTTGATGAAGCTGCTAATGACATCAGAGACGCTTTAGGTTTCGCTTTTTTGCCTGATGACGCGGGAGATCCTATGTTGTTTAAGATATCAGGGAATATGGCTCCGGTTATTGGTTTTACCGTATCGACGGAGAACCCCGGTGTTGATATTAAGAGTATAGTGGAAGATAGGGTTTTAGACGAGCTTTCGAGAGTTCCGGGAGTTGGTTCTGCAGATTACTGGGGTGGTGGTGAGTCGAAACAAATTAACATTGATATCTCACAGGTAAAACTTGAACAGCTTGGGGTTTCTCTTATGCAGGTTGTCCAAGTTTTGCAAGCCAACAATCTGGATTATCCTGTTGGAAAATTAGAACAGGGAGGGATTGAATATAATTTGCGTCTTCCTGCAAAATTTAAAAGTCTGGAAGAGATCGAAAAGGTAGTGGTTGGCAATAATGGTGGTAAAATGGTAGAATTGCGAGATGTCGCAACAGTTAGCTGGGGTGTAGGAGAAAAGGACGGCTATTTTAGAAGAAACGGCAAGGATGCTGCCATGTTTGGTATCTTTAAGAAATCCGGAGGGAATACTGTAGAGGTTGCAAAGTTGGTTAAGAAAAAAGTGGAAGATCTTGGTGAAAGATATCCGGGGCTTAACTTTGAGGTTATTTTCGATCTCTCTGAGATGGTGGAAGATTCTATTAGCAATCTTGTTAACACAATAGTAATAGCAATAATTCTTGTTCTTATTGTCTCTTTTCTACTTCTCGGAAATTTAAGGGCTAGTATAATTATTGCCGTGTCTATTCCGGTTTCTTTGATTATTTCTTTTATATATCTGTATTTATCGGATAGCAGTCTGAATATTATTTCCCTTTCTGCAATCGCTATTGCGGTTGGTATGGTTGTGGATAATGCTGTGGTGGTTCTCGAGAATATCTTTCGGCACAGGGAATCGGGAGAGACACGTAAGGAGGCCGCGATATTCGGTGCTCAGGAAGTTTCCCAGGCAATTCTTGCATCAACTATAACGACAATTGTCATATTTCTGCCTTTAATGCTTACAAGAGGTCTTGTGGCAGTTATGTTTAAGGAACTTGCAATAACGATGCCTTTGATGCTTACGGTATCTTTTATAACCGCTGTTACACTTACGCCAATGCTTTCATCCAGGTTTTTGAAGATGAAAAAGGGAGAAGACTTCTCTGATAGGTTTTTTGGCAGGCTTGAGTCCGGCTATTCCGGAATGCTTAACTGGGCTCTTACCCGTAGAGGGAGGACATTGGGTATATTTATTTTAGTATTTATTATCGGGATGTTTCTATTTAGGTTCGTCCCGATGGATTTCTTTCCCAATCCGGGGAGTGACCAATTGCAGGCTAACATTGAGCTTCCTATAGGAACAAGAGTTGAAAAAACAAACGAAATGGCAAAAAAGATTGAAGAACTTATCTGGAAAGAAGTTCCCGAAACGCAGAGTATCACAGTTCAGGCGGGAGGTACCGGAGATATTTTTGGCGGAGCGAAGGGTTCTCACTGGATTACATTGTATAGTACAATAGGGAGAACAGAAAAATCGAAATTCCGGATTGCTGAGGAACTTAATAAAAAAGTCGGTGAAATTCCCGGCATAAGTAGAGTTAAATTTTCCGTTATTGGTGGTATGTTTGGCGGGGATGATGAGGGTATTTTTGGAGGTGCTCCTATTGAAATTGAAATTATAGGAGATGATCTTGAGAAGGCGGATTCCCTCGCTGAAGTTTTCAGGGAAAAGCTTGTTAATTTAAAAGGGGTTTCTTCTATTGAAATTTCCAGGAAAAAAGGAGGTAGGGAGTTGTGGCTGGATCCGCGCGGCCCTGAGATGTATTCTTATGGATTCTCGGCTTATACGGTTGGCTCCGAGCTAAGAACAGCATTTTACGGTACGGAAGTTGGTAAATTCAGTGTAGAAGGGATAGAATATCCTATCATAGTCAGATTGGATGATGAGAGCAGGAATT
>CAYRCN010000016.1:0-15396 GCA_964422805.1 uncultured bacterium
ATGAAAGGTCCCCCACCGCCAGCACCTCATCCACCAATAATATATCTAGCTCACAGTGTACTGCAACGGAAAAGCCTAGTCTGACGAACATACCACTGGAATAAAATTTTACCGGGGTGTCTAAAAAATCCCCAATATCAGCAAATTCGACTATTGCCCCAAATTTTTTATTGACTTCTTTTCTACTCATGCCCAGTATTGCGCCATTTAGATAAATATTCTCCCTTCCCGTTAACATCGGATGAAATCCCGCGCCAACTGCAATCAAAGCGCCAACTCTACCTTTAATTGTTATTTTACCTTTATCCGGCCAAAATATACCATTCAACATTTTTAGAATCGTAGTCTTGCCGGCTCCGTTGGCTCCTATAATACCTAAAGTTTCTCCTTTTTTGACTTCGAAAGAAACATCGTCTACCGCCCAGAATTCGTCTTTTCGTAAAATATGAGAGTTAGAACTCAAGCCTAAAGAATTCCTGGCGATGTCTTTCATGCCATAAAGCATAGACCCTCTTAAAGATTTGCAGTATTTTTTTGAAACGTTCTCAACTTTAATTGCGATATCTTCATTCATATTTTTCACCGCAAAGGCGCAAAGGTCGCAGAGCCCCACACCGCACTCTTTTTGTTTTTTCTTTTTTTTCAATACAAACACACGGAACAATAAAGTTATTCATAGCTTATTAACTATTCTTTTCAAGCCCTCTTTTAAAACAGGTACATTAAAGTTTATTATAAGCCCTAATTTCAAGCCTGTTAGCTTTAAATACGTAAGAAGCTGTGCTTCATGTATAGGAAGAATTTTTTCAACAGATTTTAGCTCAATAATTATACTATTTTCAACCACAAGATCTAATCTATAACCGGTACTTATCATTATCCCTTTATATTTGACGGGTAAAGATTTTTGAGGTTCGAAGCAAAGTCCTTTTAATTCTAATTCTCTGCATAAACACTTTTCGTAAGTTGATTCCAGCAATCCAGGACCCAGAAATTTATGAACTTCAATTGCCGCTCCAATTACTTTTTTTGATAAATTATTTTCAAAGATACTATCTTTGCGTTCTTTGCGTCTCTGCGGTGCTTTTTTTAACATTATATTCTCTCCGTTATTCGGGTTTCCGTGAGATGAAAAAGTACCAGCCCCACACCAAAAACAATGAAAGAAAAACCAACGGATAACAAATAACCCTTCCATTCGCTAATTGTGCCCTTTAATATTAGTTCCCTGGGTATGGAGATCAGATAATAAATGGGATTGAATTTCGTAAGGGGAGCAAGGGCACCTATTTTAGGTTTCGCGTATAATACAGGCGTTAAGAACATGAAAAAAGTCATAAAAACGGATAGGGCACTGCTGATATCTCTAACCACACTGTTAGAGAGAGATAGAATGAAACCTAAACCGAGAGTTAAGAAAATTATAGGTATCATAAAGAACGGGAAAAACAGAATTTTTATGCTTGGGGAGACCTGATAAACCACAAATAAAACCCCTACTAATATCATCTGTACTATAAACGGTATTAACGATTGGGCCGCGGATGCAATTACAAGAGATTTTTTAGAAAAATTTATTTTTACCAGCATTGAGCCGGCTTTAACCAGAGAAATCGATGTGGTTATTAAGCCTGTCGAAAACACTTGCCAGAAAGCCATACCCAATATCGCGTAAATAGGATAGGGCACCTCTATTTCTCCAAATTCAAAGATACCTGAGCGATTCAGTATTATGAATGTTCCCACGCTTATTAGGGGGACTATAAAAGCCCAAAAAACACCCATCAAAGACTGTTTGTAAATAGCGGAAAAATCTCGTTTAAATAACTGTAAAGCAAGCCACTTATTATTTTTCAGTTCCCAGATGATTTCCTTCCATAAAGAAATATATCCCTTTTTTATTGAATTATCCGGTTCATAAGTGGTTATTTTGTTCATAAATATATTATTAAATTATATTCAATGCAATATATGTCAAGATTTTAAACGTTTTTTGACTGGATAACATATTTCGTGTATTTTGTAACACAAATTTGAAAGTAGTGGTGGCGTTTAGTGTGTTTTGTTGATTTCGTGGTTTATATTAAGCACGGGAGGCTTTTTCAATTTTATACAGAATTTTCCTGGCGACATTCTCCCATGAAAACTCTTTTTTGGCGACCTCTCTTCCTCTTCTACCCATTCTAATCCTCAAATCCGGATTCTCGATTAGTTTTATTATTGCGTTCGACAGGGCGCTGGAATCATTTGGCGGAACTAACACCCCAATATTTTTCTCTTCTACCATTTTTAAACCTCTTATTCTGGTAGTAATGATAGGAACCCCGCAGGCAGCGTAATCACGTATTTTCAAAGGAGATAAACCTATACTTTCATTTCTTTCTCTTATAAAAGGCGCAACACCGATATCAAATGCGTTAATATATAAGTTGGTTTCCTGGTAGGGTACTTTGCCTGTGAGTATGATTTTTTCTTTCTCTAATTCTAAAACCGCTTTTCTAATCTTTGCCATTTCAGGTCCATCTCCTACGAGAAGGAACTTAACATCGTTATGCGATTTTAAGACTTCCGGTATCGCTTGAAGCAGATAGTTAAGTCCCTGCCAGACTGCAAAATTACCTATAAATCCAACGTATAAAAAATCAGGTTCAAGACCAATTTTCTCCTTTGCTTCTTTTTTATTAATAGGTTTAAAATGATTTACGTCCGTCCCATTTCCAATTACGGCAACCTTACCACAATCTACTTCAAACGAATTCAACTTATCTTTAATTCCGGGAGTTACTACACGCACATGGTCTACTAGAGCAACGCTTTTTAACTGCAAAAAATCAATTAACCTAACCTTTAACTTTCCTTCACCCTGTATAGCTCTTTCCTCAGAAACCCAGGAGTTAAATTCAAGAATTATTTTAAAGTTTAAGAAAATTTTTATTAATTTCAAAAATAATAAATAGAGAAAAGCAGGGGGCGAAAATCTGAAGTAGACTAAAAAAGGGCCGAATTTAAAAAAATTCCATAATAATACAGGTATAAAAAGTGTATATTTAAGTGTACGAAGAAATAGGTTTCCTGTAAGTGGATTAGGCGCAAAAACAACTTTAAGTTTATCTGCAATTGTATTTATAGTGTACTTTTTTGAAGCATAAACCACACATTGTACTTCGAAACCAAGTTTAGAGAACTCTTTAGCCAAATTTGAAAAATGAACTTTAGGAGCATTGTCTATCGAAAAATCTACAGGACCTAACATCAAAATTCGCTTTTGATTCAAATTAATCACCTGCCAGATTTTTAACTATTTTACTAAATTTTTTCATCTCTTTCTCTGCGTTGAGAACTTTAGCCGCTTCGAGAGAAGCTTTCTTCTTTTTCATAATATCTTTTATTGTTAACGAATTTATCATCTGTGCTATATTTTCGGTATTAAAGGAATCTGCGACAAAACCACAATTATATTCTTTTACTACTTTTTTCATCTCGGGAGAAGGCCCGGTGATGACACATAAACCAGCCATTATAGACTCGAAAAGTTTATTAGGCAAAGTGTATTTTAGCTTTAATGAAGTCGGTTCGATTATTAGCAAACCAACATCATGCTTTGCGATTGTTGGTACTATTTTGTCGAAGGAAACCGGTTTTCTAAAAACTATTCTTTCCGGGCACAAATTTGCGCTTAATCGCATTAGATGTTTAAGATACTTGTTTTCTCCCACCAACATTAAGGTTAAATTAAATCTTTTTTCAAGTAAGGGCATAAGCTTGAGCATTTGTTCTAATTTTCTGCTTGGATGTGCATATCCGTGATGAATTAGTTTTATATTATTTGAAGTTACTTCTCCCAAACTAAATTTTTTGTATCTTGGGACATTCTTTACTATTTCAGATTCAATGCCATACTGTTTGTGATATTCCCTAGCGAAGCCGAAAGAAGATGTTGTCATTGCATCTATAAAAGGAAGATATCTCTTACATAGAAAATCTTTATATGGGTTTACAAACAATTTGTGGAACCAGTGATCTTCAATCCTTCTTGGTTCATATTCGTGTGCGTCGAATAATATTTTCGCTCCGTCTTTATCTGCAATTGAATACGCAATTACCAGAGAATCTAAGCCATTCGCCACTATGAGATCAAAACGTCGTTCTCTTGTAAGGTCAAGTATAGCTTTTATCGGGTATTTTTTCTTTATGTAATTTCTATACAAAAAAATAAGCAATCGGGCTAAAAGAAAAGTTAGTCGACTATTCAATTTCTTGAGAAACGTTCGAGGATCCGGGATGATAAGCTCATCAATTCCTTTTATGCCGCTTTTTTTTAATCCTAAAGATGTCACCTCATATGTATCTTTTAAAGCAAAAATTTGTCTTCGTACTCTGGGGTCTTTTCTCAAGTCACTAAATGATATTACACAAATTCTCTTTTTTTTATGCATTTCTAATTTAGATTAATATATCTTATAAATTGGTCTGCCCACTTCTGAATACCCTATGATTTTAAAATTGTTAAAAGATGAATTTTCAATTATAAATGCCGCGAAATCTTCATCCACAAAGTTTCTGTAAGCTTTTTTCATCTGAGGTTCCCTTGGGTTATGTGGCTCAAAAAACATTTCTTTACCCTTTAGGATTTGTAAAAATTTTATTAATTTTCTGTATGTGCTTTCTTTTTTTATGAAATGGTGAAATACAGATAAGGCCAGAATAACATCGCACTCTCTGATAATATCACTTTGTATATCAAATACCGAATGAGGTATTATCTTGAATTTTCTGTTTTCAGCCTCCTTTAATTTCTTCAAAAAATATAAATTTAACTTGCTTTTTTCAACACAGTAACATTCAAAACCTACTTCTTCGAATTTATGACAAAAATAACCCCAGTGACAACCGATATCCAGTAGTTTACCTTTTGTAACCGTTAAGTGTTCATTTATTATATCATATCTGCTGCCGTTATGTACAGATGGGATGTTTGCGAGATCCGGGTGAGTTAATTTTTCATAGACTCTATTTTTATAATTGAGTGAATATTCAAGGATTTCTTTTTTGAAGGCTACCCACTCTTTATGTCGAGATGTTACTTTTGCCGGTATTTCTTCTGTTTTCAGTAATTTTGCAAAGGTAAGCCTGTGTCTTCCATTATTGAAAATTAATTCACCGTTTCTACCGATGTTGACTGAAATTTCATCTTCATGCCAACCCCTTTTATATCCTTCTTTTTTTATTTTTTCAAACAGTCTATCCCATTCTGCGCACTTTTTATTGAATTCTTCCACATTTTTACAGGACCACTTGAATTTTCCATTTCTTATTTGTTCTGCTACCCTCTGATAATATTCGGTATTTTCCCATTGTAGTTTTTCTTCAAATTTTTTCTTATAAGATGAGAAAAAATCAAGCTTTTCAAATTCCATGACTTCTTTGTCCCAGTTGCCGCTTACAACTCTTCCTTTGAATTTAAAAACATCGAATTCTTTCTTCATTGCAAGAATTATGTTCTCAGGGTTAACAAGTATGATGCCATCATTAGCATAAGGGTCAACGTGATATTTATCCGGTAATACTTTTGTTTTTGTTTTCCAGTATAATCTCCATACATTATAAATTAAACGCTTCAACCATTGAGGAGTAAAATAAACTATTTTAGATTTTGTATATCTAATAAGGCTCAATTATCTATACTCTTTTTTTGCTAGATTTTACTATTCTTATCATTTGATTTTTACCGAGCTTCCGGGTGATTTTTGAAAGGGAATAGGTGAAATGTAATATAGTTTTATCTTGAAAGTAGATTTCCCCATCAAGAAATTTGTTTTTCCCGTGTCTGATACCACTCAACAGTCTTTCTCAACCCCTCAATGAACTTAAACTTAGGCAAATATCCGATTTTCTCTCTCGCCTTACTAATATCTGCTAATGAGTGTTTTACTTCGCCGGCCCTGGATTCTTTATAGACTGGTTCAGTTTTTTTGTTTAAAAATTTATTCAATATGTGCACAACTTGGTTAATAGTTATCCTTTCTCCGGAGGCGATGTTTATAACTTCTCCCATTACTTTAGAATTGGCGGCGAGGATGTTAGCTTCCACGACATTTTCGACATAAGTGAAATCTCGAGATTGCTCACCGTCTCCGAAAATTACTGGCTGTTTATCCTTTAGTATTCGATTTATAAATTTAGGGATAGCTGCCGAATACTCGGAATCCGGATCTTGATAAGGGCCAAAAACATTAAAATATCTTAAGCATATTGTAGGCAAATTGTATATCTCGGAAAAAATCTGGCAATATCTTTCGCCGGTATATTTCGAAAGAGAGTAAGGAGAAATAGGTTCAGCAGGCATAGCTTCTGTTTTGGGCAACTTTTTATTAAAGCCATAAATCGAAGAGGAACTTGCATATACTACCTTTTTCACACCCTCTTCCCTTGCAGCTATCAATAAATTTAAAGTACCGTTAATATTTGAATTATTAACCAAAACAGGATTCTCTAACGAGCGTTGTACCGAAGGGACGGCAGCTTCATGTAAGATAATATCTACTTTTTTAACAGCTTCCTTTATTTCTTTTAGGTTTCTCAAATCCCCTTCTATTAATTCAAAGTTATCTTTTCTATCTAAATACTCCAGATTTTCGCGTTTACCAGTTGAGAAATTATCAAAACCACGGACTGCGTAATTATCTTTCAACAATCTTCTGAAAATATTAGAACCTATAAAGCCCGCCGCACCTGTAACAAGATATTTCATATTATTTTTCAATTATAAAATTATAATGAATGAATAAAAAAACAAGCGCAAAATACTTTAAGGCTTTTTCGATTACATCTACGTTATAAAGTATAGCCATTAATTCATAAAGTATGATATTTAATGTGTCTTAAGCTAACCGATTAAGAAAGATTTTATGGAATCGCACACATATTCGATTTCTTCATCGGTTAATTCCGGGAAGATAGGTAAGGAGAGGACTTCTTCAGCAGCTTTTTCAGAGACAGGGAAATCCCCTTGCTTATAACTAAGATAATTAAAGCATTCCTGTAAATGTAGAGGTAAGGGATAATATATCTTACTTCCAATGCCTTTTCGCGTTAAAAAATCCATAAGCTCATCTCTTTTATTATTCTTCACACGAATAGTGTATTGATGAAAAATGTGCTTCCGTTCACCTGCAACATGCGGGCAGTCTATTTCTTCAATATCTTTTAACAAATCAGAATAAATCTGTGCGTTTTCTTGCCTCTTCTTATTCCAATCATCAAGGTAAGAGAACTCTGCTAAAAGAACAGCCGCCTGTATTGTGTCCAATCTGCTGTTGTATCCTACAGATAAATGATGGTAATCTCTTTCGGAACCATGGACTCTCAGTTTTTTTAGTTCAAGTGAAAGTTCTTCCCTGTTGGTTGTTATTATTCCTCCGTCTCCGTAGCCTCCCAAGTTCTTTGTGGGGAAAAAAGAGAAACAGCCCGTTGAGCCTATAGAGCCTGCTTTTTTACTTTTATATTCAGCTCCTATAGCCTGACAGGCGTCTTCGATAACATCTAAATTATACTCTTTTGCTAAGTTATTTATAGTATCCATGTCAGCCATCTGTCCGTATAAATGCACTGGTATTATTGCTTTTATTCTCGATATTTCTATATTCAGCCTTTTTGTAGGAAAGGATTTTTTATCTAATAAGTCCTTTATTTTTTTGGGGTCGATATTATATGTATCCGGTTTAATATCGACGAAAATTGGAATTGCACCTACATTATGAATGGCTCCCGCTGTAGCGAAAAAAGAAAATGGTGTTGTTATTACAAAATCTCCTCTTTTTACGCCTAAACTTCTCAAACTCAGCAAAAGCGCGTCAGTTCCGGAAGCTACAGCGACCGTGTATCCGGTGCCGCAATATGCGGCGATTTTTTCTTCTAACTGCTTCACTTCTTCTCCGAGAACAAAATTCTGAGAATTTAAAACTTTTTCGACTGCTTTATTGATTTCTTTTTTTATTAAATTATATCGGCGGTTTAAATCTAACAAAGGGACTTTCACAAATTCCTCCTTTGTAATTTCAAGTTTAATATTTCTATCGAATCCATAGTTTCTTCTTTCTTTTCAAAGTTAAGTCAAGGTCTTTTTATACCATTCAAAGAATTTTCTGATTCCCTCTTCAATAGTGATTTTTGGTGTATAATTTAAGAGTTTTTTCGCCTTGCTTGTATCTGCGTGGGTAGTCGGTACTTCCCCCGGTTGCGTGTCGAGTTGTTTAATCCGGGCTTTTTTTCTCATAACTTCTTCTAAAACCACAATAAGTTTTTTTAATCTTATGGTTCTCCCGCTTCCTACATTAATTATTTCAAAATCCAATGGTTTAATTACGGCAGATAAGATACAATCAATACAGTCGCTTATATAAGTATAATCTCGTTCTGACTCGCCATCCCCGAACATCGTTATCGGCTGGTCTTCCATTATAAGTTTTGTAAATTTTCTTATTGCCATATCGGGACGTTGTCTTTCGCCGTATACCGAAAAAAGTCTTAAAATAGTGACAGGTATTCTATATAGGTTATTATATGTTTTACAAAATATTTCTGCGGCTCTTTTAGCTGTCGCGTAAGGGGAAATCTGGAGCTCTACAGGGTCATCTTCCGAGAAAGGCGTTTTCTCGTTCAGTCCATAGACAGACGAAGAAGAAGCAAATATAAACTGTTCCACATTATATTTTTTTGCTATTTCCAGCAAGTTAACAGTGCCTTTAACATCGACATCCACGTAAATACCCGGATTGGCAATAGAAGAACGGACTCCTGCCATAGCTGCAAGATGAACAACTTTGCTGGGAATTGGGTGTTGAGTTCCGGAGAAAATAGCATTGAGAAGAGAAACGTCTAATATGTCTCCCCGAATTAGTTTGAAATTAGGATTATTAATAACTCCTGCAATATTTTTTTCTTTAAATTCGGGGTCATAATAGTTGTTAAAATTATCAAGGCATATAACAAAATATCCTTTTTTGACTAATCTTTCGACGAGATTAGAGCCTATGAAACCCGCACCCCCTGTAACCAAAATAGTTTTTGACTTCATTTCAAATGTCCTTTCCACAGATTCTCAATTCCATCTACAGTTTTATCTATCGAGAAATTCTCCTTAACCCTCTTGAGACCTGCTTTCCCAAAATGCTTTCTCATTTTTTTATCTCCGAGGAGTCTTTTGATCTTCTCTGCTAATTTATAAGGATTCCCCGGTTCTACAACAAAGCCTGTTTTTCCATCTAATACAACTTCTCTATTGCTTCCCACATTTGTGGCGACCACTGGAATGCCACATGCCATAGCTTCCAAAATAACGACAGAAAAACCTTCAGAAAGAGAGGGGAGAACAAACACATCCATTATCGGAAGAATTTCGGCAACATCATTACGCTCTCCCAGAAATAAGGCTTTTAATTTAAGTTTTTCAGCCATTTGCTTTAGCTCTTTTTCATCTTTACCTCCGCCTACAATGAGTAAAAGAGAATCTACTTTGCCTTGAATTATTTTGAAAGCTTCCAGTAGGATTTTTATTCCTTTAGTCGGTTCATATAACCTGCTAACGGTTCCCACTACTTTAGCACCCTTAATTACACCTAAATCTTTTAACATTCTGTTTTTGTCGAATTTAACGGAAAAAGATTTAACATCAATACCATTCGGAATAGTAACGATGTCGTTTCTTTTAATACCAAGATCTCTCACGAGAAAATCTGTGACAGCTTCGGAACACGAATATATAACATGACTCAAAGGAATGGTTATTTTGTCTAAAAACTTGTTCGTTAAGCTCATACTTTTTCGGACCCCTCTAACAGAAGAAATGTTTTGTATGCCGAGAAGAAATCCGAAAATGCGAGTTGGAATATAAGCACGATAAAGAAAGGCAATTATTAAATCAGGAGGGTTTCCCATTAAATAAAAGAAATAGCGCCATAGAATTCGTAAATCAAACCTTCCTTTACCATGTAGAGATATACATTCGATTCCGCTGCCCTTTAGTTTTTTAGAGACAGGCCCCCAACCTTTAAAAGCAAGGACACGAACGTTGTAACCACGCATCTTTAATCTGGGTGCAATTTGCGCAATCATATTTTCGCTTCCACCAAGCGTATATCCCACCGTGACAAAAAGAATATCTTTAACTGGCCTTTTTAAAAGGGTTCCCATCCTGCATCTTCCGTAAAAACACTATATATTTTACCCTCTTCAAACCATGAATTAAGTGCATTCTGGGCTTCTAAACTTGTCCTGACCACGGAAATTTCTGTTGGCAAAGATTCCAAAAATACAGAACCATAGGATTTATTAAGTACGCGAGAATCAAGGATGAAAACTGCCCCCGTGTCTCTTGTAGAACGAATTAATCTTCCAAATCCCTGCTTAAATCTTAAAACGGAAAGAGGAAGTATGTAATAAGAAAAACCGCCAAGACCTTTTTTCTCAAAATAAGCCGATTTTGCCCCGACTAAAGGCTCAGAGGGGTTGGGGAAGGGTAACTTTTCTATTACAACAATCTCAAGAGATTTACCGGGAACATCAATCCCCTGCCAGAATGAGCCTGTTCCGAAAAG
This sequence comes from uncultured bacterium, assembly GCA_964422805.1. Lineage (GTDB taxonomy): Bacteria > Hydrothermota > UBA3072 > UBA3072 > UBA3072 > JAFGHJ01. Next base: position 10,596 of record CAYRCN010000016.1, read on the forward strand.
AACAGAAGCAGGATTTTCTTTAAATAGAGTTAGCAATTTCTTCCTTGATTTACCAAAACCCTGTATTAAAAGCTCTCTGCCAAGTGACTCAAAATCAGCGTAAACCTGCTGATAAACCCCTTTCATATGCTTATAAGACATAAACAATACCAGGGTACCTCTTTCTTGCGGAAGAATAACATCCCTTATGAATTGACTCACTTGATCAAGAAAGTTCTCCTCCCCAGGATCGGAGATATACGAGGGGACGATGGTTAATGCCTGTTCCCTTAATTTATATGTCTCGGGAAGAGAAATTTCTTTTAAACGTTCACCAAAACTGTTTAATCCTAAAATATTCTTAATGAAATCAAAAGATTCTCCCACTGTAAGAGTTGCCGAAGTCATAACAAAAGAATCGAGATTGGGATAAAGAAATTCTTCAAGATAAGGGGCCAAATCAAGAGGCGCTGCTATGAGTTCAATCGAAGAGAGCCGCTGGCGATGAGGTATCTTGTAATAAAAAACCCTGTCGTTTTCTTCCCGTTCTATTATAACTTTCGTTTTCATAATAATTTCTTTCAATTTTTCTTTCTCGGTCTGGTCTTTTAACTCAACGGAAGAAAGAAGAGAGAGTATTTTTTCCAGGCCTTCCTCGAGAAAACTTAAAGAAGAAATATCCTCCCCTCTATATAGTCCTTCTTGATAATTGCTGATAGAAAGAACTTTATCTGCGATTTTTTCAAAGGATTCTTTAGCCTTATCAATTAAAATTTTGATTTCCCCGAGGATTTTTCTTTTCTTTAAGCCTCTCGATATGTTATTAAGAACAGACTGGATTTCCCCAAAACTTATGCTTATGGAAAATCCCGAAGTGGCAGCTCTTTCCAACTCATGCGCTTCATCAAAAATAACATTACTGACATTTAATTTTCCGGTAAAAAAAAGAGCATGGTTTACAAGGATAAGGTCAGCATCTTTTAATCTTTTCTTCATATTGTAGAAAAAGCAATCCTTATGATAGGGACACAATTCTTTCTTGCAGGATTCGTCCATAGAGACCAAACCTTTATTTATTTCCCTGAAAACATAGGAGATTTCTGAAAGATCTCCGGTTCTTGTGAGGAAAGCCCATAAAAGCAGAGAGCAAAGAGAAACCGGTTCGAGGTTATTAGGTAAATCTTTCATTTTCTGAAGGCAGAGATAATTCGAGCGACCTTTTTCAAGGACGGTGTTTACCCCGCAGCCGGTTATTTGCTCAGCGAAAGGGATATCATGATTAAAAAGCTGCTGCTGGAGATTTTTTGTATAACTTGAAATATAGATAGGATTTTTTTCATCCTTGCACATCAAAATACCGGGAATAAGGTATGCTAAGGACTTTCCGGTACCCGCAGATGATTCAACAAGAAGAAAGTCCCCATTAGCCAGGGTCGATTGAACTAATTCTGCCATCATAATCTGTGAGTTCCTTTCCTCCAGAGTTTCATTGTTGAAATAATCTTTTATTGAGGAAAAACTTTTGCAAATCCCGTTTCCTCTATTCTCCCGGAAATTAAACGGAATATCGAAAGGATAAGATTTTCTGTTTAATCCTTTCTTTAGGGAAATCTCCAGCGCTTTTTTTATAATCTCGGATTCATTGCTCCTTCCCTCCATAATATCTAATTGGTTCTTTAGAATTTCCGGATCCAGGTTTGCCATTAAATCAAACATCTGTACAAATATTCTGCCTGCCATTTCCGCGTCGTAACTTGCCCTGTGAGCATTCTCATAGGGAATTTCAAAATATTCCACAATGCTTGAAAGACTATGGCTGGTGACAAAAGGTAAATATATTCTGCTTAAGTTAAACGTATCAAAAGTTAAATTCTCAACAGGGAAACTTTTCTCTAAAAAATTAATATCAAATGCAATATTGTGTCCAACTAAAGGTTTATCTTCAATGAAATCTTTAATTTCCGGGATAATTTTATCTAAAGTAGGGCTTGAATAGAGTTCTTCTTGTTTTATTCCGGTCAGCATTAAGACGTTGTCGGATACCGTTTTGAGCGGATTAACTGTCTTTGTGAATTTATCCTTAATTTTTCCGTTTGTAAAGCGAATGAGACCGACTTCAATTATTGTTTCGAGCTGGGGATCCAGGCCTGTCGTTTCTAAATCAACAGCTACAAAAGACTCAATCTTTTTCACAAATAATGCCTTTCAATTTTAAAACTTCTTCCTCGGTTAGCTCTCTCCACTCACCGGTTTTAAGACCAGAGAGTCTTAGATTCCCGATCCTTACCCTCTTGAGCCGCTCTGCCCTGTACCCCAACATACCGAGCATTCTTCTTATTTCTCTGTTTTTACCTTCCTTCAGAGTTACAGTCACCTTGTTCCCTTTTTTAAAAACTACTCTGCTTGCCTTAAGATAATCAACACCTATCCGTATTCCTTCTTCCATTTTTTTTAATTCTTTTCCCGGAGATCTGGGCAAGGTAACTTCGTACTCTTTCTCAATCTCAAAAGAAGGATGGGTTAATCCATGTGCGAGGTCTCCGTCATTCGTGATTAAAATGAGACCTTCGGATTCTTCATCTAATCTTCCTACAGGGACCAGCCCTTTCTTCTCACAAGAAATAAAATCCATTACTGTTTTCCTTCCTAGTTCGTCTCTGACGGTTGTAATAACTTCTCTTGGTTTATTTAAAATTATATAAGTCCAGTCTTCGGGGATTTTAATCCTTTTGTTCTTAAATTCTATTAAATCGTTCTCAGGATTAACCTGAAAAAAAGGTTCGGATACCACCTTCCCGTTAACTTTTACCAATCCTTTTTCAATCAGAGCTTTCGCTTCCCTTCTGGAAGCCAGCCCCGCTCTCGCCAAAAAACGCTGAATCCTCATTTTCTATCCGTGGGAGATCTTCAAGAGATTCCAAATGAAAGGTTTCTAAAAATTTACCCGTAGTACCATATATGAACGGATGCCCGAAAATATCTTCTTTCCCGACAACTTTTATCAAACCCGCATCCTGGAGTGTATGAATAACCCCGGAACTATCGACTCCTCTTATCATTTCTATGTCTCTGCGCGTTACAGGCTGCCTGTAAGCGATAATCGCGAGTGTTGTCAGAGCGGCTCTGGATAAATATAGTTCTCTTTTTCCCGTAAGGCGTTTTACAATTTCAGAAAATTCCGGCTTAGTAAAAAGGCTATATCCCTTATTCACTTTCTTGATAACAAATGCTCTATCGGTTTCCGCATATTCTTTTTCCAGAAGGGCAAGCGCTTTTTCAACAATACCGGCATGACAACCCAGCACATCAGCCATTTTTCTGGAGCTTATTGGTTCAGATGAAGCAAACAATAAAGCTTCTACCGATTTTTTAATTTCTTCAGCAATCTGCATATTTCTTCGATTTTTAATATATACCCCAAACAGGTAAAAATCAAGACAAAAATCAAGCCTCCCCAAATAAAAGATAAGATATATCCGCTTACTTTCTGTATGTAAAACACAGGAATTATAGCGACAAAAGAGATAAGAATCAAATGAAGGAAAAACGAACTTAAATCTTTCAAAACTTTACGGTGCGGTCTGATTAGTAAAGCAAACTGAATTATACCTGATACGGAAACTGCAAGCGCTAAGCCTCTGGCTCCTAATATATTTAAAAAAATTACTGCCAGAATAACATTTATTATCATAGAAACGTAACTTATCTTCATGGGAGTCTTTGTGTCTTTTCTTGAAAAATATACATTTCCTATAACTTTAGTTCCTGCTATAAAAGGAATTCCAAGAAGATAAAAGAGAAGAATGGCAGAGGTTTTTACCGAGTCCTGCATTAGGAAAGCCCCGTGCTCATAAATAATCCGTACGACAGACAGGCGAACCGAAGACAGAAAAAAGACTGAAGGAACCGAAAGAAGAAAAACGGCTCGGAGCGATGCTAATATATATGAGTATTGGTCAAGATTCGAGGCTGCTTTTCTTGAAAGTTCAGGAAGTGAAACCACTGCGACAGCCACACCGAACATCCCGAGGGGTAACTGCATTATCCTGTAAGCATAACTTAAATGTGATATATTCCCCGCAGGAAGCAGCGAAGCGAGAAAAAGAGTAACAGCCACATTTATTTTCGTTGCAGCATAAGCAAAGAAAACAGGAACGAGGAGAAGAAACGATTGTTTTACACCGGGATGACCCAGCCGGGATCTTTTTAGCCTGATTCCTGTTTGAGGAAGAAATAAAAGCAAAAATAAAAGTTGAATCACGCCGCCGGCCAGAATACCGGTAGCGGCACCAAAAATACCAAAGTTTTTATATAACAAAAAAGAAAATAAGATAACAGAGATATTAAAAAAGACCGTATAAATGCCGGTTACAAAAAAGCGGTCAAAATATGTCAGAATACCCATAACCACAGAAGCAAGAGAAATAAATATAAGAAAGGGAAACATTATTCGGGTAAGTTTGACGGCAGCCTGATATTGGAGGGGATTACTGCTAAAACCTTTTGCCAGAAAAGAAATCAGGAAAGGAGAGAATATAATTCCCAAGGAAACCAAAATAAGAAGGATTATAGTCAGAGGTAAAAGGAAAGAAGATAAATATTCACTGGCGCTTTTTTCTCCTTCTTTTGAATAATATTCCGAAAAAACCGGTACAAAAGCCGCATTCATGCCACCTTCACCAAAAAAATCTCTGAGTAGATTGGGTATATTGAAAGCGACCCTGAAGGCGTCCATCAGCGCGGAAGAACCGAACAGGTACGCGAAAGCCACTTCTCTTCCCATACCGGTTATTCTTGATAATAATGTTCCTATGCTAAATCC
>CAYRCN010000017.1:0-15214 GCA_964422805.1 uncultured bacterium
GCCTAATATTAACATTTAAAAAGCAAAATTCTATCTGTTTGATTGAAAAATGCATAGAGCCGTAATTTTATGAGACTGCTGATTGATGTTAATCACCCCGCTCATGTACATCTTTTTAGAAATTTATCAAGTGAATTGGAAAAACTCGGGCACAAGGTTCTATGGACTGCAAGAACAAGAGATGTTCTAAAAACTCTTTTAGATTATTATGGTTGTAAATACAGAATGCTTTCAAAAGCCCAGAAAGGTATTTTAGGTCTGGGCGTGGAATTGGTTGAAAGAGATATAAAACTATTAAGGGTGGTCAATAATTTTGAACCAGATTTGATGATCGGCACCTCCGTTTGCATCTCACATATTGGTAAAATCAAAAAAGTGCCAGCCGTTTATTTCGGAGAGGACAATCAGGATTTAAAAAAATTATCAAAAATAGCCTACCCTTTTATGGATGCGATTTGTACTCCAGACTGTTTTAAAACCAATCTCGGCAGAAAACACATTACTTATCCGAGCTATCAGGAACTTGCTTATTTACATCCTAAGAGATTTGTTCCCGACCCGGGCATACTTAAAGCTTTGAAAGTAAAAAAAGAAGAGAAATTTTTTATCTTAAGATTTGTCTCATTTAAAGCAAGTCACGATATAAGAGAAAGCGGCATATCCAGCAATGTGGGATATCAACTAATCGAGCTACTATCTGATTACGGGAAAGTTTTCATTAATGCGGAAGTAAAACTTTCTGATAATATGGATAAGTTTAGAATCAAAGTACCTCCTTATAAGCTTCTCGATGTTTTGAACTACGCAACTATGTGTATAGGAGACTCTCAAACTGTTATAGCAGAAGCGGGAGTTCTTGGTACGCCAGCCTTTCGAAGCAATACTTATGTGGGATTTCCGGATAAGGTTCCTTATCTGGATGAATTAGATGAAAAATATGGCCTTGTCTACAATTACCGACCAGAAGAAAAAGAAATAATGTTTGAAAAAATCAAAGAATTGTTGAACAAAAGGGATCTAAAAGAAACATGGCAGAAGAAAAGAAAAGAAATGCTTAAAGATAAATTTGACATGACAGATTGGATGCTTGATTTTGTATTAAATTTTAGAACAAAGATTAAAACCCAAAAATAAATCGATAATAAATGCCTAGGAAATTAAGCAAATTGCACAATAATAAATTAAAGGTTCTTCTTTGCGGAGCCCCTCTTGCAGGCAATATGGGAGCTCAGGCTATGAGTATAACTATTATTGATGAAATTAAAGAAATTTTAGGGGCAGACAGAGTTACAGCGACACAGCTTGCTAAATATCCCTCCGATGAAAAAGGACAATGCCGTATTGAAGGATGGAAAATGATTCCCTTTACAAGTAAAGTACAGCTTATTAAAGGAGTTCCTTTTTCCATCTTTTATGCACTTCTGAGATTATTTGATTTACCCAGAGGATGGTTACTTAATTCCACTTTTTCCGCTTACGTAAACAATGATATACTAATCGATATTTCCGGTATTTCCTTTTCCGATAATCGTCCACTCTCAGCTCTATTAATAAATGTACTCTGGCTAATACCAGCCTTAGCTACTGGTTTACCATGGATTAAAGCATGCCAGGCTGTCGGTCCATTCAAAAATCCCATTGTCAGACTTGCCTCCCGTTTCTTTCTCTCAAGGACAAAAGTATTGATTGTAAGAGGAGATGAAAGTGCAAAATTTGTAAGAGAACTACTTCCAGGTAAGAAATTTTACCAGTTACCTGATATTGCTTTTAATCTAAAACCCGCCTCCGACCGCGAAGTCCGTAAAGCACTTGACAATGCTGGTATTAAAAAAGATGTTTCTTTCTGTGCTGTCGGCCCCAGTTGGGTTCTCGAAGAAAAAATGGAAGAAAAGGTTATAAAAAAAGAAATGCGCTTCCTGCGGGGAAGATTTTTTTATTTTTTGAGTTCCTTATTTGGAACCGGATATCTCAAACATAAAAAAGCAATTTCCGATGCAGAGAAAAGTCCATACTCACAAATGATGGCTAAAGCTATTGATAAACTCATAAAAATATCAGATTGCGATACTCTTCTGATACCGCACTCAAGAGCAGTCAAACAATCTCCTCTCGATGACCTGGAAATTTGCAAAGAAATTAAAAAAATGTCCCGCAACCCTGATAGAATTAAAATACTTGAAGGTAAGTTTTCCTCCAGAATTTTAAAAGGCATTATAGGCAAATCGGAAGTCGCTTTTGGTTCCCGTTTTCATTTCGTTGTGGCCTCAATTTCTCAAAACATTCCGACACTTGCAGTCTCCTGGAGTCACAAATACAAAGAGATGATGAAAATGCTTGGACAGGAAAGATTTGCCTTAGGTTATGACAAACTTAACGAGCATTCCTTATTGTCCGGAATTGACCGCTTATGGAGAGAACGAAAAAAAATCAGCAAAGAAATAGAGTCTGGATTAACTGAAATAAAAAAATTATCGAAAGACAATGCCAGGATAATAGTTGATTTCGTCAATACTTATAAGAAAAAACCCATAACTGTTAATGATGTGGTCAAAAGAGGTCTTTGTGTAGGTTGCGGCAGTTGTGCTTCTTCCTGTCCTGTTGATGCTATAAGTATGTTTGAAAATAAATTGGGAGAATTAATCGCGTCAATTGATTTCACAAAATGTAATTTCTGTGGAATATGTATCAATGTTTGTCCCGGGTATGAAGTCGATTTTGAGAAGTTCGCGGTAGAAATGTTCAACAATGAGTGTAAAACTTCAACTTTCGGGGCTTACCGGCATCTCTTTCTTTCAAGAACCAGAGATAAAAAGTTCTTAATTGAAAGATCTTCAGGTGGGACTATCACGGATTTAATACGCTCGGAAATTAAAAATAAAAAAATAGACGGATGTGTGGTTGTTTTTCCAGGCAATAATCCTTTTTATCCTAAAGCCAAAATTGTCAGAAGCGAAAGAGAACTATTAAATTCAGCCACGAGCTGTTACTGCCCCGTATCCCTTTGTGAGATATTAAAAGAATTGAGAAAAGAAAGAAATGGAAACTATGCTTTTGTAGGTCTGCCATGTCATATTCATGGCCTCAGAAAAATGTTCGAGTATTTCCCTTCTCTGAAAAAACGCATTTCTCTTGTTTTAGGTCTATTCTGCGGAAACACCAAAAATTTTGAGGCTACGAGATACCTTCTGAAAAGCAGGGGTATAGATTTAAAAAAAGTTAAAAGCCTCGATTACAGAGGCGGAAACGGGCTGGGAGATTTAATTGTCTCATTAAAAAACGGAAGCAAAAGAAGTATTGACCGGAGAAGCGGAAGCTTATTCGATCTTCTGCGGGCAGAAGCCACCTTCGGTTTCCATAATTTCTTTACGCCAAGACGATGTCTGCTCTGCTGCGATGAAACGGCAGAACTTGCCGATATATCATTTGGAGATGCGTGGCTGCCCGAAGTAATTAAAAATCATCCTGAGGGTTCGACCATAGTAATCGTAAGAACAAAAAGAGGTGAAAAAGCTTTCAATTCAATGGTTGCTTCAAACTTACAGGAATTGGAAGATATAAACGAAGAAGCTGTTCGCCGCTCTCAAAAGATAGCGCTAAGATACAAAAATAAGATAAATGCTTATGTTAAAGCCTGCAGGATTTTGGGATTACACCCACCGAAATACTCCTCTAACCCATATAAAAATGTGAATCCCAAAAGAGGAACCCTGACTGCGATTCTTGAATTAAGTTATAATAGCGTTTGCAAGAGAAATCCCTTTAAATATTTTCTTCTACCTCTCGAAGCAATATTCCTCGCAAAACGCACTCTTCTCAGAAAATTAGATTTATGAAAAATACCACTAATTATAAAGTAAAAAAACTCTTCAGAATTTCTATCTGGCTGTTCACTTTAATAATCATAGCCATGCTTTTCTTTTATATGCGTAACAGGAAAGAAATTCTGTCCGGACTTTTGAAAATTAATTTAAAAGACCTTTTGTTATTGATTTTTATCTGGATTTTATTATCATTTTCTCGAAGTTACACTCGAAAAATAATGGCTGCTTCTTTCGGAGTCAGGCTGAAATTTCTTGACTGGTATGGCTTGTATCTTTTTACGAATATGTTGAGTCTTGTCATTCCTGCCCGGGGAGATTTCATTTTCAGCGCTGCTTATTTAAAGAAAAAATATGAACTTCCCATATCGAGTTTCGCGAGCATAATTTACGGAAACTCTATTCTTCTTGCCTTGACATTGAGCTTAGAAGGTATGGTCGTATTACTTTATGTCGGTTTACGAAAAAATATATGGAATCTCAATATGTGGTACATAATGGTAGGAATGGCTACTCTGGCTATTTTCTTTGCTTTTTTACCTCATAAGAAATTCTCCAGTAAGAAGTGGATAACAAAGAAAATAAACAATATGATTGAAAGCTGGAAAAAGCTGCGCTCAAATCCCGTTTTACTTATGAAATTGACTTCCTTAGAGATATTTGGTTCAGTTTTGTTTGCTTTCTGGATGTTTTCTTCTTATCGCATATTGGGTTTTGAAATTAATTTTCCGGATGCCTTTTTTGCAGGCATTGCCTGCCAGATGAGTTACTTTTTCAAACTCACACCGGGTAACCTGGGTATCAGAGAATCTCTTGTTGGTTTTGTTTCACAAATTACAAAAGTCGGCTTTGCGGAAGGAGTAACCGTAACTTTACTACAAAGAGCTCTTTCAACTGCCGGTTTTTTACTCCTGGGCGGAATTTCAGGGATCTTTATAATAAGAAAAATTTTATCACTTGGACTGAATATAAAACACATAGACTCAAAAAACACTGACGATTAATTGGAGGTTAAAATGTCTAAGATACCTTTATATGAAAGAAAAAGTATTATAATTTTTCTCCTGTTTGCTTTGTCATTAATATATTTCTGGAACTTACTCACTCCTGCAAAGATGATGTACGGTTCGGACTGGCTGCTCTCGATTTATCCAAGCCGTCTTACATGGGTAAATTACGTTAAAGACTTCAGAACATTACCATTGTGGGACAACTTTAGTTTCTCGGGACATCCGACAGCAGCAACCACCGGAGCAGGAGGTCTGGTTTATCCTCTGAATATTTTACAATTTATATTTCCCGTTCATCTTGGTTGGACTATTTTATACTTGATTCACATATTTCTTGCCGGACTTGGGATGTGGTTCTTATTAAAAGGCTACAAGCTTTCTCCATTATCTTCGCTTATCGGGGCTTTAGCATTTATGTTTGCGGGACAGCTTATATCGACAACCCACGGAGGACACCTGAGCAGGACGATAGCCGGAATGATGCTTCCCTGGGCTTTTTTCTTAATTCATAGAGCGACAAACTCAAAAAAGATTATTGACTTTGCAATATTCGGCGGGGTAACCGGCTTAATAATGCTTGCCGGACAGCCCCAGCTATGTTATTGGGGAATAATCGCTGTTTTGATATACTTTATATTAGAGCTTGTATGGCAAAGAAAAAAATCCGATAATAGAGAAAAACTAAAAGCGCTCTACGGATCGGCGGTGGGATTTTTTGTTTTATTCCTTATCGTTTCCATCAGTGTTCTTCCCCCAATTCTCGCTTTAAGTTACGGAGTGAGAGGTGCAAGTAAAGGTTACGAATATACGACATCCTGGTCCTTTCCAACTTCAGAGCTATTCAATTTGATTTTTCCCCACTTTTCCGGTACTCTTGAAAACTACTGGGGAGAAAATTATTTCAGGTTGGACTCAAGCTACTTAGGTATTTTACCAATAATCCTAATGGGGTTTTCGTTTTTCTACAAAGAGAATAAAAATTTAATTAAGTTTTTCGCTCTTTTTACTACTATAACACTTATCCTCGCCTTAGGTAAAAATACACCTTTCTTCTGGATATATTATTATCTGGTTCCCATGGCTAAAAAATTCAGAGCCCCTAATATGTTTTTCTTCCTCACTACTTTTGGTATCTGTGTATTATCCGGTTTCGGAGCGGAATTTCTTTTAAAACTTAAAGGTAAAAAACACGCAGAAGAGAAGAAAAATGCGTTTATATATCTGGGTATATTAACCGGATTAGTTTTGCTCTTTGCTTTAATTGTAAATGTCGGAGACAAAAGCATTCTAAACTGGATGAAAAGTCATTTTGCCAGTAATTGGTCTGGAATCCTCCCAAGGGAAAATATCCAACAAAAAATCTACATTATGAGTATGAACTTCTCCAGTCTCAAAAAAAGTTTATGGTTTTCAGCTTTTTTGTTTATCATAAACGGACTATTGATTTATTTGCTTCTAGATAAAAAAGTTGACTCCCGAATCGTTATTCCGATATTAGCTTTGATTTTAATCATCGATCAGTGGTCCATCGACAAAAAATATCTGTCTTCTGTAGAAAGGCCGGAACGATATTTCGCAGCTGATGATGTTACCAGTTTCGTAAAACAGGATAAAAGATTGTTCAGGGTTTTTCCTTTTAATTACGAAGGCAAGAGTCGTGATCGATATCTCCAATATCATAATATCGAAAATTTGGGCGGCTATGCACCAAACCCACCCGCAAGATATCAGGAATTCATCGGAGCAGGTAAGAGTGCTATGTTCAATCCCGAAAATCTTCTTAAATATCCGCATCTTTTGTCCATGCTGAATGTTAAATATGTAATAGGTCCCCGCCTGCCGGAAGACTTGTCCGGATATGACGAGCGTATTAGAAAATTGATCGAAGAATACAACAATTTTTATTCGAACTTCGAGGTTGCTTTTGTTGGTCACCAATATCAGGTTTTAGAAAACAGAAACTTCCTCCCACGCGCTTCTTTGATGTATAATTATAGAGTAATGGATAGCGCTCCGGAGGTACTAAGTAAAATTCTATCCAACGAATTAAAATCAGGAGATGTTGTATTTTTAGAGAAAAAAGTGGAAATCCCTGTATCAAAAGGACAAGGCGAAACTGCCATCGTAAAAAATATTGCTAATGAAAGGGTTATAGATGTAAAAACCGACAAACCGGCATTTCTTATCTACAGGGAGAATTATCATCCGGACTGGAAATGTTATATAGATAAGAAAGAAGAAAAAATATACAAGGCTGATTACATATTCTACGGAGTTTTTGTACCTGAAGGAGAACATGAGATTCGGTTTGTTTACAAATCCGTAATATTTAATTTTGTTTCGGTTCTGAGTTTAATCGGTTTTTTGGGCTTCCTTACAGCTCTGGCTTTTTCTTTTAAAAAAGGCAATGCTAAGGCTTAAAAATATGATTTTTAGGGGGGATTTTTTACCTTGACATATTTTTAAATAGAACTATCATTATAGTATTAAAAGGAGGTATACATGAAATATTTAACAAAAATCATTTTTCTCTCATTAATTATGTTAATTCTGCTTAATTGTTCCAAAGATAATGCGCCTGAGACGCCATTAGCTCCCTCGGGACCATCTTCGGCTGAAGCGCACAGCTATCTATCTTATACATTCTCAACGACAGACCCTGACGGTGACGAAATATCATATCAATTCGACTGGGGTGATGGTAACCTATCAGAATGGACCGATTTCACAGAATCCGGAAAAATAGACTCGGCAAATTACGTATGGCGTGAAACAGGAACATACAATATACATGTAAGAGCTATCGATACAAAAGAGGGAATGTCCGGTTGGTCAGAAGCTCTACCGGTAAATATTATTACATGTACAAATTTTCCACCAAATCAACCCCCTGCACCTTCAGGAATCGACAGTGGAGCTGTACACACCAACTATACTTTTTATACGGGAACAACCGATCCGGAAGGAGACAGTATATCTTATCAATTCGACTGGGGAGATGGCAATCTATCTTATTGGACCGATTTTGCGGAATCAGGAGACACAGTTTCGACAAATCATGCGTGGCAAGAGGATGGAATTTATAACATAAATGTCAGAGCTATTGATACAAAAAATAAAATAAGCAATTGGTCAGAAGCTCATCCGATAAATACACATGCTAACTTACCACCAAACCAGCCCCCTGCACCGGAAGGCCCGGACAGTGGACTAGGAGATACTACTTATACATTTTATGCGAGCACAACCGATCCGGAAGAAGACAGCATTTCTTACCAATTCGACTGGGGAGATGGCAATCTATCTTATTGGACCGGGTTTAATAAATCCGGAGATACAGTCTCAATGCAACACTTCTGGAATAGTAGTGGAATATACTCCATTAGAGTTCACGCAAAAGATATAAACAATGCGGAGTCAGATTGGTCCGCCGAACATCAAATACATATTCTCTCTGATGGAACACCTCCCCCGGAAGATTCTTTCCCGGATAGAGTAATCAAAGTCATCGACGTTGGAGATGGACCCCAGGGATTTGGTTTCCTTCCAAACGGAGAGTATGCGTATATTGCCAATTCCTTTAGTAAAAATATATCTATTTTGAAAACTTCAGATCACACAGTTGCCAATACAATCACAGTAGGCTCATATCCAGACTATGCAGCGGCGCTTCCAAACGGAGAATATGTGTACATTACGGATCATCACGATTCTTGTGCTTATGTAATGCGAACCTCAGACAACACAGTAATCGACACTATAAAATTGGGAGGTGGTCCGCATACCATCGTCTCAACTCCAAACGGAGAGTATATGTACGCAACAAACAGCTGGACTGCCGAAGTAAGCGTTATAAGGACTTCTGACAACACAGTTGTTGCTACTGTACCGGTTGGAAACGACCCAAGAGGCCTTGAAGTACTTCCAAACGGAGAATACGTTTACGTCGGATGTATGGGTCCCAGTCGTATAGACGTAATAAGAACATCTGATAACACGGTAGTTGATAATATACCTGTAACTCACTGGCCTCACACGGTTACAGCACACCCTGACGGAGATTATGTTTATGCTGCCTGGGATTTCGGTAGCGAGATTTACGTTATACAAACCAGCACCAATACACTGGTTAATATGATTTCGGTGGGAAATGAACCCAAAGGAATAGCGGTATTGCCAACCGGCGACTATATATACGTGACGAATCGAGCAAGCAGCAGTATTTCCATAATCAGGGAATCAGATCATACAGTCGTAAAAACCATACCAGTACAATATGCTCCTCTCTACATAAAATGCGCTCCAAATGGGGAATTCCTTTATGTAACACATGGGCGAAGTGATATTGTTACTGTAATTGGATATTGAAGCTTAAGTAATTTTTAAGCCTTTCAGCATAAGTTTCAGGGGATTCCGAAACGAACTTTCTCCCCCGTCAATAACACTTCGTCAGCCATCAGAAGCCATTATTTCACTGCAAAGGAAAGCTTGACTTTATAAAATCTCTTTCTATACTAAAACCATAGGGTAAAAAACTGATGCTTTTGATAATATTTTCACTTTTTCCTCCCTTAAGAACAGCGGAGGAATTTGGTTTTGGTAATATACCGAAGGAGCCGGAGAATTCCTTTTCTGTTACCTATCAGAATCTATACGCCATACCGGAACTGCAAACTGTAAAAATCGACTGGTTAAATGGTTCTTACGGAATAGGAATTTCCCACTTCGGTACTTCTTTTTACAGAGAACTAATATTAGAAGGCGTCTTTATAAAACAAATAGATAAAACCTTTTTTATAATCGAACCCTCTATTTTAAATTTATCTCAAGAAGATGAAGACAACTTTGGATTTTCAGCTGATTTTCTTATCGGTCTCTCATTATCAAACCACAGCGTCTATCTCAGGACTTTTCATCCTGTTTCATGGATAAGAAATAGCACAATCCCTGCCGAATTAGAACTATGCGGCGTTTACCAGGACGAATGGAATAAAATCGGGGTAAAACTCAACTATACGGAAAACTGGGGTATAGGATTGGGTTTCGGATACGAAATAAGATTTCCTACTTTCAATGCTTCTCTCGGTCTTCTGACCAATCCTCTGATTCCTACCGCAGGATTCTCCTTTGAATTATCAAAAATGAGATTCGGGGTGGGCATTCAGAATCATCCGTATCTCGGCTTATCGGAAACATTCACCGTAAACCACATATTGCGGCAAAGCCGCTAAAATGTAAAATGGATAAAAAAACAAATTGCCACGGATTAACACAGATGTACACAGATTTTAGAAAGATTTTTTTTGGTTTAACAACAATAAAATATGGGATGAGAGGAAGGGAATCAGTGACTATCAGTGAAAATCTGTGGCTAATAGAACGGGGTATAAAATGAAAGAAAGAGCTTTGGAAAAAAAAAGAATTTTTACCGGCAATCTTTTAAATCTCAACGCGGATAGAGTCGTGCTTACAAACGGAATAAAAACTTTTAGAGAATATGTATCTCATCCGGGAGCTGTCGCTGCATTACCTATTCTCGACTCCTCCGAAATAATCCTTGTAAAACAATACCGTTACCCTGTAAAAGACTATGTACTTGAAATACCTGCCGGAACCATTGAAAAGGGTGAAACCCCGGAAGAATCGATTAAGAGAGAACTTCAGGAAGAAATAAACTATAATCCCGGAAAACTCGAAAAACTGGGTTGGGTTTATCTCACACCGGGTTACAGCAATGAGAAAATCCACCTGTTCAAAGCGACAAACCTTGAGGTATGCAGCAAAAAAGCGGAAGAAGATGAAAACATCGAAGTCGTGAAAATAAAAATAGAAGAAGCGCTTTCAAAAGTCCGTTCAGGTGAAATAAAAGATGGAAAAACTGTTATTGCTATTCTGTCTCATATCGATAGAGCCGTTTGAAATAGACCAGGAAATCACAAAAACTCCTGAGCTCTTAGAGACAATCAGAAGATTAAAGGAAAACCCGATTAATATAAACACCGCGAGAAAAATCGAATTGATGCTCATACCGTATTTCGACACTTACCTCGCAGAAAGGATAATAAATTACAGAAAAGAACACCTTTTTACAAAAAAAGAGGAATTACTTTTAATCGAAGGAATAACACCTTACCTTTTCGATAGAATAGAAAACTTCGTTACGGTAAAAGATACAAAAAGAAGAAGAAAACCCCCGGGATTCGATTTCTTATCCCGCTTCGAATATAAAGAAGATGAATCTCAAAATAAAATATACAATAGAATAA
The DNA here is from genome assembly GCA_964422805.1 of uncultured bacterium. GTDB lineage: Bacteria > Hydrothermota > UBA3072 > UBA3072 > UBA3072 > JAFGHJ01. Next base: position 11,095 of record CAYRCN010000017.1, read on the forward strand.
TTATTCCATTTAAAGGCTTACTGGTAAATGGTCTTGTTGAAAAAGATTATGCCGAAGAGGATTATTTCGATTATTATACCGCTTCGATTTATATCCCCGAAAAACTCGTTATCGGAGACTATGACCTGGATTTAGGAATGGGAATTATATTGGGCAAACCGGGCTTCTTTTACCGCAGCGCAGGGATAATACCCGGAGAAAAAGGCTTCAGTCCTCACCTCTCCACGTATGAAGAAAATTTCTTCAGAGGAATCGCAGGCAAGTGGAAAGATTTTATGTTTTTTGGTTCATACCTCGAGAAAACCAGCTGGGGAGAAGAAAAACTTATTGGAGCGAGCTATAAATTTTCTTCTATAAGATTCACCGGGAGTTTTAGCGAATCAGAAGAAAGAGGAAAATGCGGACTGGGTTCTTTTTACGCCGATAAAGAACTCGCGGGAAATCTCTTCCGTTTTGAAATCGCAGGCGGAGGAAACTCTTTAAAAGAAACAAAAAACAGCCTGTCTTATTCGATGGGTATCGACAACGGTAAAGGACTAAAAGCAATATACGTAAATTTAAAAGACTCATTACCCACTTTAAGAAGTTCTCCTTTCTATAAAGATGAAGAAGCTTTTTATCTAAGTTACACGAGAAAGATTTCACCCATTCTATCCGCCGGCATCTTCACCGAACTTTCACGTAACATTTCAAGCATGGAATCTTTCGATAGAATAGCAGAATTTCATTTAGGATTTTACCCTGTTAAAAACCTTCAGTTACAAAACCGAATAAAAACCCAGAGAGGAAAAAACAGCGGCAGATTCGATGTAATTCATAAAGTAAGAAATGTAACTTTCAGAAGCCGCTTTGAAGTTCTAAACGCCCGAGAAGGCTCCGGATTCCTCGCGTACACCTCTTGCCGTTACTCTAAAGATTACATTTTCGAAGGACGCTTGGTATTTTACGAAACAGATAACTGGGATTCAAGAATTTACGCATATGAAAACGATCTTCCGGGCAAGTTTACCATAAAACAACTCTATGGCTCTGGCAGACGCTTATATCTTATTCTCGGAGAAAAAATATTACCTGTACAACTATACCTTAAGTGGGGTATCGATTTTAAAGAAACAATTTCTCACGAAGTAGGATTAGCTATTTCCATATGAAATACTTTAACGTAGCAGTCCCCATAGATAAATTTAGCCTTTTCACTTACACGGGAAAAGAAGACCTGAAATTACAAAAAGGAAGTGTTGTCCGAATACCTTTCAGAAATAAAGTAATCGAAGGGGTAGTCATAGAAGAGGGAAAACCTTTTAAAGGCGCAAAAGAAATTCAGGAAAAGATACTGGACCTGCCTTTAGACTTATTTAAGCTTTGTCTATGGGTATCAAGTTATTACGTCTGCCCTCCTGGTCTTGTATTTTCTTTCTGTCTTCCCCCGATAATGAAGAAGGTCAAAACATTTAAAGAATACCCAAAGAAGGAATCTACAATTAAATTAAATCCCGCTCAAAACAAAGCGTATAAAAAAATATTGAAAGCGATAAAAGAGGAACGTTTCGAAACCTTTCTTCTTTTCGGGGTCACCGGAAGCGGAAAAACAGAAATCTATTTGCAACTCATGGAACAAGTAATAAATAAGGAAAAAAGCGTTCTCTACTTAACACCGGAAATCTCAATGATACCGCAGGTTATCGAGCGGATAAGAGATAGATTTGGAATCGGTGAATCGTATAACTACAAATCATCGAGAGGAATGAGATATTCATACTGGGTAAACGCTATAAATGGGAATTTAAAGATTGGTGTAGGGTCAAGAATGAGTGTTTTCAGTCCCTTTAAAAATCTCGGCTTAATTATAGTCGATGAAGAGCATTCCGATTCATATCGGCAGGAAGACCTCAAACCAAGATTTTCCGGACGAGATGTCGCGGTTATGAGGGGAAAAATAGGGAATTTTCCGGTTATACTCGGCAGTGCCACCCCCTCGATTGAATCCTTTTATAATGCAGAAACCGGCAAGTATAAACTTCTCGAACTCCCCAAAAGAGTAAAGGGCATGGATTTACCGGAAGTAAAAATAGCAGACCCTGGAGTTAAACTTTTCTCGGAAATTATGGAAAAAGAAATAGAAAATACTTTAAATAGAGAAAAGCCATCGAGAGTTATCCTATTTTTAAACAGAAGGGGGTACTCTCCGTACGGTAAATGCTATAATTGCGGATGGGTTGCCCGCTGCAGGGACTGCGATATCTGCCTGACTCTACATAAAAAAACAAACACACTAATCTGCCACCACTGTGGATACCGCGTCGACCGAATTGAAAAATGTCCTGTCTGCGGTAAAGAAATATTTTATTTGGGATGGGGAACACAAAGAATAGAAGAGGAAATAGAAAAGAAATGTTCTGGATACAATATCAAAAGGATGGATACAGACAGCACTTCCGGCAGACACTCTCACGAAGAAATATACAATAAATTAAAAAAAGGAGAGATTCAAATACTTCTCGGGACTCAAATGGTTACAAAAGGACTCGATCTCCCGGATATAGGATTTGTAGGCGTTGTTTCTGCTGATACAGCACTAAACTTTCCGGATTTCAGAGCAACGGAAAAAACTTTTCAACTTCTCTCGCAAGTAGCAGGCAGAGCGGGCAGAGGCGAACCGGGTAAAGTTTTAATACAGAGCTCAAATCCAAATCACTACGCGATAAAAAGCGCATCGGCTCATAGTTACAGAGATTTTTACAAAGAAGAAATAAAATTTAGAGAATCCGCCAACTATCCGCCTTTTGCCAAACTGGCAAGAATCATCATCAAATCTAAAGAAATAAAAAAGGCGGAAAACGCCTCCATTAAATTAAAGAAAACAATCGAAAGCACGTCTGAGTCCAAAATAATCACTATTCTTGGACCCGTTATTTGCCCCATCGGAAAAATAGAGAAATATTTTCGATTTCATATGCTGTTAAAATCAAAAAATAGTTCTACCCTTCAAAACATCTTAAAGAAGCTTTATAATAAAAAGATTCCCGGAGTAAAAATTTCTTTAGAAATAGATCCTATCAATATGTTGTGAAGTCAAGCTGCTAGCTGAGGCTGTACCAAAAGCGAAGAGCTTATTTATTATTTTTTCAAATTCAGTATTCTTCCAACAATTCTATAATCTTTTTTGGTCTTTCTTGCTAAAAAAGGAATTAATATTCTTAAAGAAAAATCCAGAAGTCTATCTTTTTATCATTTGTTTAAAGCTTTCCGGTGGATTGAAAGTATATGCATAAGGAATAATAATTACCGGGCTATCTTCCAGATTTGTTCTCAAGGTTATTTCTTTCCTGTTGTCATCGCTTTTAAAGGACGGATGAATCGTAATATTAATTATGTACTCCTTCCCCTCCTCTACCACATCGACATTGATTTCCGATTTTTCCCTCGGAGGGATTACACCGGTAATAAGAAACTCTTTATCAAGAAGACTTCGTAATTTAACGGTAGCCCTAAGGAGAGTATCTCCCGCATCTATGTCTCCGAATATTAGCGGATAGGGAGTCACCTCCAAACCGGCAGGGATTTCAGCTTCTGCGACTATATTACCCGTTATAGTAAGGGTAACCTTGACCGTCGTATCGGGAATATTTGTTTTAACATAGATTTTATAATCTGCATATCGCGGAATGCCTGCTACTTTGTACGTTATCCGGATTTTTCCTTTTCCCCCCGGGACAATTTCCTCGTCGTATTCGTCAATATTTGTACATGATGGACAGGAAGAACGAACACTTTCAAGCACTAAAGTATCAGACCCGGAATTAAAGAAAGAAAATGTATGGGATATAACTTCTCCTAGCTTAGCTTCTCCAAAGTTATAAATATCGCTTTCAAACCGTATAGCAGGTCCTTTAATTCTTTCATTCTTACAGCTCTGGATACATACGAGAGAAAAAAGAAAAAACATAGCCACTTTACGCATATTGTTAAACATTATTCCCCCTTGAATCAAAAACCTCCATAACTTAAATAGTATAGAACTGCAAGTAAGTTTGTCAAGATTAGCTTTAAATTAAATATTAAATGTCAAAAAGCAAAATGACAAATAAAAATGTAAAATTATAAATCAAAACAAAAGAAG
>CAYRCN010000018.1:0-15201 GCA_964422805.1 uncultured bacterium
GTTCCTTAGAAAGAACTGTCTCTTCTAAAATTTCACACATCCCGATTATTGCATTCAGCGGTGTACGAATCTCATGGCTCATTATGGCTAAAAAAGTACTCTTTGCCAGAGAGGCTTTTTGAGCAGCCGCCCGTGCTTCGATGAGTTCCTCTTCTCTTTTTTTGTTATCCGTTATATCTCTTGAAATACCTAAAGTCCCAATCATGTTTCCTTTTTCGTCATATCTAGGTATTTTTGTTGTCGAAACCCAGGATATTCTTCCGTCGGGATAGGTCTCTTTCTCGACTTTTCCCACTATTGGTGTAGCCGTTCTCATAACTTCTTGCTCATCCTTATACGCTGGTTCTGCATGTTCCTTGGTAAAATAATCGAAATCTGTTTTACCCATCAACTCACCTACGCTTTTGACTCCGAGTTGTTCTGCAACCGATTTACTAGCCTGTATAAAACGACTTTTTTTATCCTTAAAGTAAACATGGTCAGGTATACTATCGAGAAGAGAAGTAAGCAGGTTGCTTTTTAAAATGACCTCTTTCCCGAGTTCCTCAAGTCGCTCTTTTATTTTTTCTTCCAATATTTTCTTTTCAGTTACTTCCCTCGTAATACCAATTATTCCTATGGTATTCCCTTTCTCATCGGTTAAAGGAGCTTTGGTGGTAGATAAGTATACCTTTTCACCGTCTACAGTCTCCGATTCCTCCCTCTCTAAAATAGGTTGCCCTGTTTTCATTATTTGTAACTCGTCCTCTCGGGCTAATTCAGCAAGTTCTTTTGGAAAAAGGTCGAAATCGGTCTTTCCAATTACTTCTTCTGTCGAATCAACCGAAGGCGCTCCCTTTTGCTCTACAAAATATTTGCCCACTCGAAGATATCGACCTTCTCTATCCTTGAAATAAACCGAAATCGGGATGTTATAAAGAAAACTTTTGAATAGTCTCCTTTCACTAACCAACTCTTTCTCCAACTGCTGAAAACGTGTTTCTGTTTCCTGAAGTTCAGAGACTCTTTTCCGCAAATCTTTCAATTCCTTTATCAGCTCTTTTTTGGGGTTTTTGCTATCTTCCATATAACTTATTTTCCCTTTATAATTAATATTACACTAGAAAGTTATTGAAAAAATCGAAAAAGTAAAGGTGGAAATTTAATTTTTGATTTTTTTGCCACGAAGGCACAAAGACACAAAGTTTTTTGTTGTTTTTTTACTTGAACCCTTAAATCCTGGAACCCTTGATCCCTAAATATAATTTGCCACGGATTCACACAGATAAATACAGAAATTTTTTGTTAGCCGTTGACGGTTAGCAGTCAGCAGAAAGCGATTTTGCTCACCTTCCGAAATCAAGCCTGGCTGGCTCGAAATAAAGGTAGGGTTCCTGAATCAATTTTAATATAGGCAGATAAGCAGTCTCTTCCACTCCCATTAATCTTTCCAGAAACTTTAATGGTTTAGGCAAAAGAATAACTTTATATTTCCTAATGCCTGCTTCCTCACCGGCAACTTTTATCGCATCGAGAAGTCCTCCGTATTCATCTATAAGAGAGATTTCTTTTGCGGCAAGACCACTCCATATTCTCCCCATCGCTAGAGAATCCACTTTTTCAACCGTTAATTCTCTGGGGTTAGCAACCGCCTCGAGAAATTGATCGTAGATATGCTGGAGCATTTTTTCAAACATTTTTCTCTCATAATGCGAGAAAGGTCGGTGAGAACTGAACGCATCCGAATGTTCTCCCCATTTCACGATATCATGCGAAATTCCAAGCTTATCATATAAACCTTCCATAACGAACTTCGCCCCCCAAACGCCAATCGAACCTGTAAGAGTCGTCCTGTCAACCAATATCTTGTTAGCCGGGGCAGCGATATAGTATCCTCCCGAAGCCGCAATATTCCCCATAGATATCACTACTGGTTTTTTCTCCTTTAATCTTAAAATCTCTCTGTATATTAAATCTGAGGCAACACTGCTTCCTCCTCCTGAGTTTATCCTTATAACCACAGCTTTTACAGCATTATCCTTCCTCAACCGCTCGAGTTGCTTTACCACCGATTCAGAACCTATAGTAGAACCCCCGAAAATAGGAATATCCAAAGGAGAATTAGAACTTTCACCAACAATTATGGTACCCTCAAGGGCTAAAACTGCGATTTTCGGCGGGTCACTTAATAAAAACTCCCTGGGAACGCTCTTTCCTCTCCACATTTTACCATCGCCTTCAATGCCGGCAAGAACTTTAATCTCGTCAAAATAAGCCACAGTATCTATTAGTCCTTCTTTTACTGCTTCCTCCGGCGTAAAGCACCCAAGAGAATCTACAAGATTCTTTATCTTACTTGCTTCAATACCTCTCGAATCTGAAATTTCTCCGACAACCACTTCTACGAGATCATCAAGAAATTTTTTCAATTGTTCTCTTTCGTACTCACTCATATTCTCTCTTGTAAACATCTCTCCAGCGGTTTTATATTTACCGACATGACCTATTTCGGCCTCTATTCCCAATTTTTCCAAAGACCCTTTTATGTAGATTTGCGAAAGATATAATCCGGGGAAATAAACCATACCCGGAGGGGAAAGTGATATAATATCTGCGGCAGAAGCCAGGTATAAATCTTTAAAACCAAGGTAGTCGGAATGTACAAGAAGAAATTTTTTATCTGCGATTCCCAAAAGCTCATCTCTAACTTCTTCGGCTTGAGCAAGCCCAAGAGAGTTACTTTTTATATAAACAACTACACTATCGATTCCTTTTCTTTCCTTTATATAATCCAGAAGATTTAAGAGGTTATAAAATGAATGCTCTCTTCCCAAAAAACCCTGGACATTAGGAACCTCCGGATAATCTCCTTCAATTTCAATCATTACCGAACGTTCTCTACCCTTAAACAGCGTGGGATAAGGTACAACGGAAGCCGTAATGATACCTTCATTATCTCCCTCCCCATGATAACCACCGAAAAGTAAATTGCCAAGCGAAAATTCCAAACCGCCATAGATTTTTCCATCTTCAAAATTATTATCAAGAGGCAAAAATCCGATATTCAACTTAACACCCTCTACAATTTCCAACGCCCCGGTTATGCTTTGAATTAAGTATCTCGTTTCATCCGAACCTCTATCAATAAAGAAATCTGAAGTCAATACTAATCTATCCCAGCCCGGTATAATCGAAATGCCAAATGTGAAATCATAACCCTCGCTGCTGGGAAAATGCGTCGTAAAACCTAAAGAAGCCCATTTGTGAGGACGGTACATAGCACCCAGAGTGTATCTATCATCCCAGGAAGAATACATATAACCAAGAGAAAATTTATCTTTGTAATGCAGGGGACTCGTTCCTGTCATAAATTCCATAGAATCGCTCATGAAGCGGACACCTCCTGCGAATCCCAGAAAAGGTATATTCATTGAAACCCAGTAGTCCTCGCTGCGAACAGAAAATTCCGGATATGAATGGATAGATAAACCTGCAGGATTTGAATAAAGTGCACGTGATCGTTCTGAAGTTGCAATTGAAAGATTAACGTATGAAACTAATATTAAAAGCAGCAAATTTTCCTCCTTACTTCATTCTCTCGACAACCGCTTGAGCAAATTCTGAAGTTTTTATAGGGTTTACTCCTTCCATCTGTCTTGCCAGATCGTAAGTAACTTTATTATCAATGAAAGCTTTTTCAAGGCTTTTTTCTATTAACGCTGCCGCTTCAACCCAACCAATGTATTTTAACATCATCACTCCTGAAAGAATCATCGAAGAGGGATTAACTTTATCAAGTCCCCGGTACTTGGGCGCAGAGCCATGTGTAGGTTCGAAAAGCGCAACATTATCGCCTATATTGGCTCCCGGTGCAATACCAAGTCCGCCAATCTGTCCGGCTGCAGCATCGGAAAGGTAATCTCCGTTGAGATTCGGCAGAGCTATAACTTCATATTCGTCGGGACGGGTAAGAAGCTGCATAAACATCTGGTCAGCAATTCTATCTTTTATAACTATCCTGCCTCCGGGTTCTCCGGCCGGTCTTCCCCCGCGGAGTGACTTGAACGCGCCCTTTTTTGTAGTAGGCGTTACTCCATCTTCAGCTTTAACTTGATCGTAGAGTTCATCTTCGGTGATAATCTGTTCCCTAAATTCATCTACTGCGACCTCATAACCCCACTTCTTAAAAGCACCCTCGGTAAACTTCATAATATTGCCCTTGTGGACAATTGTAACACTACCTTTGTTATTATCTATAGCATATTGAATCGCTTTTTTGACTAACCTTTTGGTCTTGGATATACTTATTGTTTTAACTCCTATCCCCGCATCATATTCAAGTTTAGTACCCATTTCTTTGTTAATAAAATCAATAACTTCTTTGGCTTCCTTTGTGCCCTCTTCCCATTCAATACCGGAATATACATCTTCGGTATTTTCCCTGAAAATAACAATATCCATCTTTTCAGGATTTTTTAAAGGAGAAGGTACGCCTTTATAGTACTTTACAGGTCTTACGCACGCATAAAGGTTCAACAACTGCCTGAGAGAAACGTTCAAACTTCTATATCCCCCTGCCACAGGAGTGGTCAAAGGTCCTTTTATAGCTATCTTAAAGTATTGAACAGCTTTCAAGGTATCTTCCGGTAATGGTTCCCCATATTTCTCTATTGCTTTTTCACCTGCGAATATTTCAAACCATTCAATTTCCCTTTTTGCGTTATATACTAATCTGACCGCCTCATTCCAGACAATCATGGAAGCATTTATTATGTCCGAACCAATACCATCACCCATAATAAAAGGTATTATCGGATTATCAGGAACATTCAATTTCCCTTTTTTGATTTCTATTCCCACTCCCCTATCGGGTAAAACAAGTTTTTTGAATTGAACCACTTTTATTCCGCCTTAAACTATTTTATCTTAAAATCACCGTATTTTTTTACGTGTTCTTCTATACCGCCATCTTCGATCAACTTCCTCATAAAAGGAGAAAGAGGAGAGAATGTTAAAATTTTGCCGTTAGTCTCGTCTTCGATTTTCCCCTTCTCGAGGTCGATTTTTAGATTGTCTCCCTCATTAATTTCATCAGTGTTGCTGACCAATAAAGGTAAACCAATATTAAAAGAATTTCTATAAAATATCCTTGCGAAAGACTTTGCTATGATACAAGAAACACCTGCAATTTTAATTACCCGTGGAGCATGTTCTCTTGAAGAACCGAGTCCGAAATTTCTACCCGCAACAATAATATCACCGGCGTTCACTTTTGAAGAAAAAGAAGGATCGGCATCCTCAAGCACGTGTTTTGCGAGCTCCTCGAGATTGCTCCGGAGATGAAAATATCTCCCCGGAGTTATATGGTCCGTGGAAATATTATCGCCGAACTTCCAGGCTTTTCCGGAAATTATAGAATTCACTTTAAATACCTCCTTGGATCCGCAATCCTGCCTTCTATAGCGCTAGCCGCCGCAGTTGCCGGAGAACTAAGATAAATAAAACCTTCAGGATTTCCCATCCTTCCCTCAAAATTCCTATTCTGCGTGGAAAGAACTCTTTCGCCGTCTGCAAGAACACCTTTGTGTATTCCCACACAGGGACCACATCCGGGTGACTCGACAGCCGCACCCGCTTGTAAGAAAATCTCGATAAGACCTTCCCGCAGCGCATCCAAAAAAACTTCTCTCGAAGCAGGAATAACGATTAACCTCGTATCCGGATGTCTTTTTTTACTTTTAAGAATCGACGCGGCTATTCGCAAATCCTCAAGTCTCCCGTTCGTACAGGTTCCGATAAAAACCTGGTCGATTTTTACGTCTTCTATGTTCGAGATACCTTTGACATTATCAACCGTATGAGGGAAAGCAACTAAAGGTTCAAGTTTATTTGCTTCTATCTCGAGTACCTTTTCAAAATTCGCATCAGAATCGGATTTTATTTCCCTGAATTTATCTCCTCTGCCTCTTTCTTCGAGATACTTCCTTGTAGTCTTATCCGTCCCGATAAGTCCGGTTTTACCTCCTGCTTCAACAGCCATATTCGTTATTGTAAAACGCGAAGACATGGAAAGATTTTCTATTGTATCTCCTTCGAATTCCATAGCTTTATAAGTGGCTCCATCCGCACTAATCTTTCCTATTATGTGAAGAATTATATCCTTTGAATAGACGCCTTCGGGAAGCTTGCCTTTTACCACAAACTTATGCGTTTCAGGTACTTTAAGCCAGACTTTACCAAGAGCAAAAGCAAGCGCGATATCTGTTGACCCCATACCGGTCGAGAAAGCTCCCAGCGCTCCGGAAGTACAGGTATGAGAATCTGCTCCAACAACCAAATCTCCTGGATTCACCCAGTCTTCAACAAGCCTCTGATGGCAGACACCTTCTCCGACATCGGAAAGAAAAGCTCCTGTTTTTTTAGAAAATTCTCTCAATGATTTTTGAGAGTTCGATAATTCTTTCCTGGAACTCGGAGAAGCATGGTCGATAAAAAGTATCGAATTTTCCTTATCAAAAACTCTTTCCATATCCATTTTTTTAAGTTCCTGAATGGAAAGAGGTCCTGTACCATCCTGAGCCATAACAACATCGACCTTTGCAACCACAAACTCGCCAGGTTTTACGTCTCTTCCTACGTGCTCAGAGATGATCTTTTCGGATATTGTTTTACCCAAACTTTATCTCGCTTTTACAGGTATATATTTTACGTTAACGGGTCCGCTATAGATACCGCGAGGTCTGAATATTCTGTTAGATTCCCTGTACTCAAGAATATGAGCTATCCAGCCCGCAGAGCGCGCCATAGCGAAAATAGAAGTAAACATATCGGTAGGTATACCAAGTGCCTTATATACAAAACCCGAATAAAAATCGACATTTGGATATATCCCTTTCGGTCCAAATTTCTTTTCCATCACTCCTTCAACTCTCAAGGCAGTTTTAAATAGAACTTCATCTCTCTTTCTGGTTAGATCTCTGGCATATTTTTTTAGAATACGAGCCCTTGGGTCGAGTGCTTTATACACTCTATGTCCAAAACCCATTATTTTTTCTTTTTTCTCCGTCGCTTCGTTTATATACTTATCAACATTTTCCGGACCCCCGATTCTTTCCAGCATCCGTATGACCTGTTCATTAGCGCCACCGTGAAGATAGCCTTTGAGCGTACCTATACCGGAAACAATAGAAGAGTACACATCGGCCATAGTCGAAGAAGTAACCAGTGTTGCAAAGGTCGAAGCGCAGACACCATGCTCAGCGTGAAGAATCAGACAAAGATCCAGAATTCTTGCCTCTTTTTCTTTAGGCTTCTCTCCATTAAGCATCCACAGGAAATTGGCTGCATAAGAAAGTTTATTATCCGGAAGAATGGGCTCCTTTCCTTTTCTTATCCTGTCAAATGCGGCAATATATGAAGGAATCTTACCCATAATATGAATCCCTGCCTTTAAATCACTTTTCCTACACACTTCGTAGTCGCCACCTTCGGGCAAGCTCATTAGAGATACACAAGTATTAAGCACATCCATAGGGTGCGCTGCAACAGGAAAGTCCTTCAGCCATTTTATATCCTCAGGTTCTAAAGAAATATGAGCTTCAAGATTATTCGAAAAATTCTTTAGTTCAGCTTTTGTAGGAAGGCTGCCGTAAATCAAAAAATAAGCAGTCTCCTCATACGTAGATTTTTCAGCTAATTCTTCAATAGGTATACCGCGGTAAATTAAAATTCCGTCTTTACCGTCAATATAACTTATAGAGGTTTCGAAAGCGGCAACGCCCTCAAGTCCATGCGAGAAAAATTGGTAATCCTGCTTTAAAACGCCCTTGATCTTTTTATTTTTATAATCCATTTTCTCTTACCCTTCCTTAATTTTTAAAATACACAGATAAATTATATGTCTTAGTTTTTTCTGCAACCCCCCATCAAATTAAAAATCAAATATTAAAATGGAAAAATACAAACCAAAGTTCAAAAATTGAAAACAACGGATCACAAAAATGACACTAGTATTTTAATATCTACATTTTTATATGTCATTTTGCTTTTTGATTTTTGATATTTAATTTTTATCTTGCAGTCTTAATACGATTGAGTGTTTCCTTCTGTTCGCTACTCTAAAACTACTTAAAACCAGTCAAATCACGTTTCTCTTATCTGTCCGTTACCTCTGATTATGAATTTTGTGGAGGTTAGTTCTTTCAAGCCCATGGGTCCCCTTGCATGTAATTTCTGAGTACTTATTCCGATTTCGGCTCCCATGCCGAATTCTCCTCCATCAGTAAAGCGTGTAGACGCATTGACATAAACCGCGGCAGCATCCACTTCTTTTAGGAATTTATTTGCGTCATTGTAACTACTGGTTACGATTGACTCGGAATGCTTGGAGCCATATTTATAAATATGGTTTATAGCATCATCTATACTGTCTACTATCTTAACCGCCATGATATAATCCAGATATTCTTCATACCAGTCATCTTCAGTGGCTTTTTTAATATCAGGGACTATTTTTCTCGACTTGGGACAACCCCGAAGTTCAACGTTATTCTCGAAGAATTTTTTAGAGATAACGGGGAGAAATTTTTCAGCTATATTTTTATGTATAAGAAGAGTTTCGGCAGCGTTGCAAACCGCAGGATAATCGGTTTTCGCATTATAGACTATACGCAAAGCCATATCGATATCCGCCGAAGCATCAACATACACATGGCAATTACCCACACCGGTTTCAATAACGGGAACGCTCGATTCCCGTACAACCCTCTTAATAAGCCCTGCTCCACCCCTAGGAATTAAAACATCGAGATAACCATTCATTTTAAACATAGCCTCAACGGCAGCACGGTCGGTGGTCTGAACTAATTGAACCGACTCACCGGGTAACCCTTCTTCAGCAACAGCTTCCTGAATTATCTCCGTCAAAACCTGGTTCGATTTAAATGCCTCTGAACCTCCCCTTAAGAGTACGGCATTTCCGGCTTTAAGACATAGCCCTGCAACATCAACGGTCACATTAGGTCTTGCCTCATAAATAATACCTATGACTCCAAGGGGAACTCTAATTTTACCCACTTCCAGTCCATTGGGTCTTCTTTTAATTCCTATGACTTCACCTACAGGGTCTTCCAATTGCACCACTTCACGGAGACCCTTTGCCATACTATTGATTCTCTTTTCGTTCAATTCCAACCGATTCAAAAGTGATTTTGCAAGACCGGCTTCTTTTCCGGCACTCATATCTTTATTGTTAATCGAAATTATCTTTTCCAATGATTCTTCAAGTTTCCGGGCTATATTAAGTAATGCTTTGTTTTTAATATCTGTCGAAGTATTAGCCAATATTCTTGAAGCTTCTTTTGCTTTTTTACCCTGAGCAATAACCGCTTTCTTTACATCCATTTCTACCCCCCTATAACCATATTCCTTCTATGAATTACTTCTTCCTGATTTATATAGCCCAGAATCGAAAAAATCTCACTGGAATGATGCCCTTTAATCTTCTCTATCTCGGCACTCGAGTAATCCACCAACCCCTTTCCTATTTCTTTTCCTTCCTGATTAATTATCCGGACCAGACCTCCCGAGGAAAAAACCCCGATCACCTCTTTAACACCTCCAGGCAATAAACTTTTCCCCTTATTAACAAGAGCTTCTTCCGCTCCTTCATCCACTTTAATACCACCGCAAATAGGAACATTAAAACTTAGCCATTGTTTCCTTTTGGAAAGACTTCCTCCGGAAGGTAAAAAAGTTGTTCCCAGATTATATTCTTCCTCATTTTCAAGCATATTTACCAGATCGACAATAACGTTTTTCCTGTAGCCGGGACCAATAACCATTATTATACCTGAATCGACAGCTACCTTCGCCGCCTCGATCTTGGTGGTCATACCTCCGATACTAACCTCGCTCCCCTTATTACTTCCGGCTAAGCTTTCAACCTCCGGTGTGATTTGCTCAATCTTGCGGATAATTTCCAGTGATTCTGTTGTCTTCGAAGGGTCCCCTTTATAAAGACCTTCAACATCACTTAAATTTAACAAAACATCAGCTTCGGCAAGACTCGCCACCCTGGCTGAGAGAGTATCATTATCACCGAATTTAATCTCATTTGTGGCAACAGTATCATTCTCGTTGACAATAGGTATTACTCCGTATTCCAGGAGAGTTATTAAAGTGTTAAAAGCATTCAAATATCTATCCCTGTCTTCAAGGTCACTGGAAGTAAGCAAAACCTGCGCCCCTTTTTCCCCATATTCCCTCAAGAGTCTATTGTAAACACCAATTAAAAGCCCCTGCCCTATCGCTGCCATCGCCTGCTGTTTTGGTATCAACTTGGGCCTTTTTTCACAACCTAACTCTCCCATGCCGGCTCCTATTGCACCAGAAGTCACAAGAATTACCTCCTTGCCCTTATTTTTAAGGTCGACCAACTGTCTCACGATATTATCTATCATGGTAAGATTAAGTTTGCCGACAGAGTGAGTTATCGTAGAGCTGCCTACTTTTACAACAATTCTTTTATATTTTTTATTTCCCATTTTTTATGAATATAAAACCGCGAAATTATTTGTCAAGAGTAAGACCCCACACCCCTCAAGAATTTATAACCACAAAGAACACAAAGATTTTTAACTGTTGGTTTGTTTGTCGGTTAGTTCTTTGGTCTGTTTTTTTAATCAAGACACCAACACATCCGTACACTAACTATAACAAAAATTCCCTCTTGACATTATAGGCTTTAAGGGTTATAATAGTAAATATAATATTAGAGGTTTATAATGGATAAAGATAAGATATATGCGGTCATTACAGGGGATATTGTAAAATCCGGAAAATTCGGTTCAGAAAGAGAAAAAGCTCTGAAAATACTAAAAAACGCGCTAAATTCTCTCAGCGATTTCAGAAAAAAAAGCATTGAAGGCGTCTCCGATATCTTCAGGGGAGACTCTTTTCAGATAGTAATTTCGGAACCCGGGGCTGCTCTGGAAATAGCAATATACTTAAAAGCCGGGCTTTTAAGCAAGACAATAAAAGGGAAAAACATTGATGTTAGAATTGCAATAGGCATCGGAAAGATAGAATCTCTGAACGGAAAAAACTTAAAGGAAAGCGACGGCGAAGCATTCAGATTATCCGGCAGCACTCTCGACAATATATCAAAATACCGAAGGTTTTCAATAAAGTCCAGTATTGATGAATTGAATAAACAGCTGGAATTTATCTCTTCCTCTATAGACTCGATAACCCGCCGCTGGTCGAGCGAGCAGGCTGAAGCTATACTTTTATGGCTAAAAGGCTACACACAGATCTCTATAAGCAAAAAACTGGGTATCTCTCAACCCGCAGTCAATCAGAGACTTCAGCTTGGGGGTCATTTCACATTGAGCGAATCTTTCGAACTGTTCAAACATTTGATTGATAAAAACTATAAGTTATGAAGACTATAAAAGTAATTATAAGTCTTGGAGATTATTATGAACGATATTAATATTTTATTACATTTACTGATAATTCACTCGGCAGTTAGTTTGATATTCGGGTTCACGAATCTGGTCAATCATGTAAAGAAGAAAAAAATAAAATCCAGGTGGCTATATATTTCCGGAGCGATTTACGCACTATCAATATACCTCATTTCTTTCTCCTGGGTAGATTTATGGATTCTGCCGCTCGCATTTGTTGCTCACTTTCTGGCATACCTGATTATGATACCGAAAAGAAGAACTCTCTTTAATTTCTTTTTAAGCCAGATATTGCTTATATCTGCATTGGTCGCAATATGGCTTTTACTCACAGATACCTATTTATCCTTCCTTTTTAGTCTCGTAATAATCTTATGGAATTCAAAAAGAGTATTATTAGTAATCCTTGGATTCATTATATTAATCTGGCCTTCCGGGTACATAATTGGCCTCGCCACCGAGCCTTTAAGAAAACAAATAAAAGAAGCTAAAGGTCTTGAAAAAGCCGGGCTGTGGATCGGAATTCTAGAGAGAACATTAATTTACATCTTTGTCTTAAGCGGTAATGTAATGGCGATAGCCTTTTTGATTACAGCTAAAACGATTTTCAGATTCGGAGAAATAAAAGACCACTCAAGAAGAAAAGAAGCGGAGTATATTCTTATCGGAACGCTATTCAGTTTTTCTCTTGCACTTCTTATTGCCTACCTGATACAGATTTTCATTTAATTTAGATTAACCACAGAGAATAATAGGGTTAGAAGTAGCGTAAGCCAGAAAATCAGAGATTATGGGTTAAGTGGTAAGTGTTTTTCTTAATCCTTGCTTTTCTATGAAATTTCTCATCTAATCCTTAATCCTGGCTCGACCACCTACAGTTCTACTAATACTAGATAAACCCTAAACACAAAACCCAAGACTCGAAACAATTGAGTTGTGTTGCTTTTGTGGTATCACTACTACAATTACTTCTCATACCTCCAGATTCTCGGAAACGCTAAAAGCACTTTTCTTTTATACTTTTCATACTCAGAGCCAAACCTTTCATTCAAGTAATCTTCCTCTTCTTTTATTAACACCTTTAGAAATAAATACATCACGAAAGGAACAGAGAATGCTATCCAGGACTTAAATAAGAGGCAGATTCCCGGCACAATAAAGAAAATAAATGAAGAATATAAAGGATGCCGACATATAGAATAAACTCCTCTCGTCCTTAAGACATCTTCGGCGTAAGCTTTATGCACAGAAGAAGCCGAAACTATAAATAACGGCATCCCAAGGACTATCAGAATAATACCCGATATCAAGAATAACCTGTACTGTAGAAACTTGATATAAAACAATGGATAAGTGAAATAGTAAATAAGAATAATCGCAAATGAATATCCTAAAGACAAAGCAGTAAACTTAATTCCAATTCCCCAAACAGAAATTCTATCTGACATATCTATCATACTCCATAGTTATTATTATTCTTTAGGAGATTTCTTCTTAATTAATCTTTCCGCTATATTAATTATAGCAGGCATAAAAAGGATTGTTGTAATAAAACAAGCTCCTACTCCAAAAACAAGAAGGGCGCCAAGCCCTATAAAACCTCTATACTTGGAAATCATAAGGGAACCAAAACCAGCCATTGTAGTTAGAGAAGTAAGCAGTACCGCTTTACCCGTACTCAAAAGGACATGTGGTGTCTCGCTAAATCCCTCTACCCTATACCGGTGCAATATATGCACTCCGTCATCAATCCCTATTCCAACGATTAAGGGTATGCCTATTACGTTAACAACCGTAAGCATCATTCCAAACGAGGACAGAAGTCCCAGCATCCACAAACCTCCGGCAATTAGAGGTATAATACCTAAAAAAGCAAGCTTCAGACTTCGAAAATCCAACCATAATAAAAGAACAACTATAAACAATGTAAGTACGGTCGCTCTCTTTCCGTCTCTGCCAATCAACTCAATCAAACGAAGAAAAAGAGGAGGTAGACCGGTAGCCCTTTCACTTACCAGTTCGACTTGCTTGCTGAATCTTCTCATGTTTTCAAAATGCCATATATATTCTCTCGGATATATATTTACAAGAAAAAGGTCCTCGTTATCGTTGACATAACGGCTTTTTATATTATACGGTATATTATCAAGAGTCAAAAATTCAGGATTAGCCATATCATAAGCTTTCTTTCTCAATAAAGGCTCATATAACTTTTGAAATTTGTTGAGACTCCTAATCGAAACCGTAGGCTTTTCCTTTATTTTGTCCACAAGATTCAAAATAATGCTCTCTGGGTTCTCGGATTCCGGATCACCAATTATACTTTTACATTTTTTATCGACCTTATCTTGCCCACCGATAAAAGCAAGCTGAGAAAGTTCATAAATATTCATATCTAACCGTTCAAGTTCTTCTATTAACTTTTGCAGATTACTCGAAGATATTTCAATTTTTTTATTATTTCGAGTAAGCAAATTTCTTATCTTTTTTAAATAAACGAGCCTTTTCTTCTGTTTTCCCATGGGAGGGCAGAAATCTCCTATATTCTCAACCATCGAAAAAGAAGGCATTTCTCTTGCTTTTTCAGCCAGAGTATAGGACTCTTCTATTGTAGTTGCAGTTACCATTGCATAATCGATGGAAAGGTCAAAAGCTGAAACTACCGTATCCTGAAGCATTACAGTAGGGAGCCCTTTCGGTTCAATGTTAAGCATATTATAATCGAATTTTAGCCTGTACTTATATTGATAGAAGAAGAACCCGGTGAGCACAAATCCGATTAAAAGATATCTTAAGGGGTGCCTGTTTACACTTTTACCAAAACTCCCTAGAGCTGTAAATTCAATATGTATAGGCTGAAAGGGCCTTTTTCTGAATCTCAAAGAAAATTTTTCCATTGCAGAAAGAAAAGCAGGTAAACCAATCATTGTTACAACCATAGCGCATAAGATACCCATACCGAGAACGACTCCCATCTCTTTTATACCTCTTGTAACCGATATCATAAGAGTAAAAAAAGCCGCGGCGGTAGTTAAAGCTCCGGTTATAATTCCACCTCCTGAACGAACCAGAGCCTCCTCCATTGCGGTGGGAGCATCCTTATCGATCGTTCTACGTTCACTATACAAAGAAATAATATGAATCGCATAGTCAATACCAAGCCCGATCAAAATAACTCCGAACATAGCCGTCATTAAATTCAATCTTCCGGGGTAAATAGCAACAAGCCCCACTGTAATTATAATAGCAAGTATAAGATTAACTCCAGCAAGTATAGGTATGCTTAACATCCTGAAAGTTAGAACAAACAACGCAATAACCAGGATTAAAGCAAGTATAAGTCCTAAGGTCATGTCTCTCTCTGTATAATACATCTCGTCTCTCTGGAGAGGAATACTACCGGTAAGCCCCGCTCTTACATCCGGATAATCTTCCAAACTCTTGTTTAAAATCGACTGTATAGAGTCGGTCGAGGCTACATCTTTATCAACGTCCATCTCGTTAAAAGTGGGCTTAACAGTCATCAAAAGAACTCTCTTATCATGAGAAATAAAATAAGGATCGCCGTAAACAAATCTGTCAACCGCTTTCTCCGCCAATTCCTTATCCGCTTTTTCAGGATTGCTTATAAACTCATCCATTGTAGAAATCCAGTACTGGAAACCGTCGAGGGCTCTGACCGCTTCATCTTCTTTTTGCTTCGTGCTGAGCGCCTCCTCGTCTCCAACGTATTCTTCTTCGAAATTATCGTTTA
>CAYRCN010000019.1:0-14879 GCA_964422805.1 uncultured bacterium
CGCTTTATACTCCGAGTAAAATCCTTTCTTTCATTTCAGAAACGGCTCTTTCAATCCCAACCATAAGAGAACGGGCAATAATTGAATGACCGATATTTAACTCACTAATTTCTTCGATCTCGACGATATAACCGACGTTTTGCAAGTTTAAACCATGACCGGCATGAACCTCCAGGCCAAGTGTTATGCCTACCTGAGTAGCTTCTTCGATTTTTCGCAGGTTATTTAAAGTAGGATTTTCACACCAGCTACCGGTATTCAATTCTACCGCATCTGCACCAAGTTTAGAGGAAAGCTCTACTGCTTTGCTATCCGGTTCTATAAATAATGTTACTTTTATACCAGAGCGTTTAAACTCTTCGGTAGCCTTCTCCACCTCTTTAGAAACTTTCATTAAATCCAGACCACCCTCGGTGGTTATTTCTTCGGGATGTTCAGGCACAATACAAACCCAGTCAGGTTTAACAGTTTTAAGAAAAGCTCCGATTTCTTTATTCAGAGAACATTCTACATTTAGATGGGTTTTTACAACCTCTCTTAATATTTCTATATCCCTCTCTTTTATGTGTCTCCGATCTACCCTTATATGACAGGTTATGCCGTCCGCACCAGCCGACTCGGCTAGTAGAGCCGCCTCTATCGGATCCGGATAACTTGTCCCCCGGGCTTCTCTTATTGTGGCAACATGATCGACATTAACACCCAATCTCATTTTAATTATACAACTTCCTATCTGTTTCTCTCAACCTTTTTATCAGGGATTTTACGAGATGATAAATCATCGGATTTTCCTGTAATTTTTCTTCCAGTTCGGAAACTGGCAGAACAGAAACCGTTGTGTCTTCAATAGCCACAGCTGTTGCACTCCTCGGACGCCTATCAAGAGCGCCCATTTCACCTAAAAAATCCCCTGTTTTAAGATCGGTTATCCATTTTTCTTTCTTCGTTATCCTGACTCTTCCCTTCCTTATCAAGAACATTTCTTTAGGTATATCGCCTTCCGAAATCAAAACTTCTCCCGGCTTGAAATGCCTCGTCTTATCCATTATCTTTTCCTTGAAGGAGACTTCTTCTCCCATACAGCTACGATTGGAGCAACAATAAAAATCGAGGAGTAGGTACCAATTACAACTCCTACAAGAAGAGTCAGAGAAAAGCCGTGAAGGATTCTTCCACCGAAGAGAAATAGCGAAATAAGGACAAATAAGGTCGTAAGAGAAGTTATTATCGTTCTGGCCAAAGTCTGGTTCAGGGACGAATTTATTATCTCATCGAAGGGCTTACCCCTCATCAGCTTCATGTTCTCCCTGATCCTGTCCGAAATTACTATAGAATCATTTATAGAATAACCAAGAATGGTTAAAAGTCCTGCAATTATTGGAATACTAAACTCTATATTGGTTATCGAAAGTATCCCTACCGTCACCAGAAGATCGTGAATCAAAGCTATAACAGACGCAATCCCAAAGCGAAAATTAAAGCGGATCGCGACATAAACAAGAATTCCAATCATTCCCAGCACTACTACCCAAAGGGCTCTTGTCTGAAGACCTCTGGAAATCGCCGGACCGACAAGCTCCTGCCTCGGAAAATCAATCTTCCTATCGGAGAAATTCTCCTTCAAAGTGTTTTTAAGTTCTTCTAAGGAGCTCTCTTCGCTCTCCTGCACCTTTATCATAAAAAGATTCGATTCTCTCTCTTTCTGCAACGTTGCTTTATCGAAGCCAATAGTAGCAAGAGCCGCTCTCATTTCCTCGGAGGAAACAGGCTCTCCTTTAAACTGTACCTCAAGAATAGAACCTCCTGTGAAATCAACACCGTATTTTAGTCCGCCGTGTATAAAAACCGAAACTATACCGCTAAGGATCAGTACACCTGAAATAATAAAAGTGAATTTTTTCATACTCAAGAAATCGTATTTCGGTTCCTTAAAGAAGCTCAACATCGGCAAACTCTTTAAGCCTTTTAGTATCCAAAACTCAAAGATATTCCGCGTAATAAAGATAGCGGTGAAGAAACTTGCGGCAAGACCGATAGACAAAGTTACGGCAAAGCCTTTTATGGGACCGGTCCCGAAATAGAACAATATGATAGCGGCAATAAAAGTTGTTGTATTGGCATCTAAGATAGTTGAAAAAACCTTTTGATACCCGCCCACTATTGCAGTCCTTATTGTCTTCCCTGACTGCAATTCTTCTCGTATCCTCTCAAAAATTAGTACATTTGCGTCTATTGCCGCGCCAACCGTCAAAACGATACCGGCAAGACCCGGCAAAGTCAAGGTAGCTCGGAATCCGGAAAGAACTGCCAATAAGAATACTAAATTTAAAATTAAAGCCAGGATGGCCACAAGCCCACCCTTTAAGTAGTAAACAATCATAAAAAGAAAAACAAGGATTGCTCCGACGATAAGGGAACGTGTACCGGCTCTAATCGAATCATTTCCGAGAGAAGGTCCTATAGAACGTTCTTCCACAATCTGAAGAGGCGCGGGCAGGGCACCGGCTTTTAGAATAATTGCCAAAGTTTTCGCTTCCTCCATCGTAGCATTACCCATGGTTATTTGCGACTTGCCGTTCGGAATACGTTCCCTGACGACCGGCGCGGACTGGACCACACCGTCCAACACAATTGCTATCTGTCTTTCTACATTTGCCCCGGTAATCTGAGCCCATTTTCTCCAATACTCCTTTCTCATGGTAAGATCCACCCTGTAGCCCATCATATCATGCTGAGTTCCCACTCCGAGAGTCGCATCAAGAATGGAACTTCCGGTAAGAAGAGGATTATTCTTTAGAACATATAAGGGATAATATTTATAACCCTCCAAAATGACTTCCTTGCCCCACTGTATTGTGTCGCCAAAAGGAATCTGATCTTGTATCCCGGGAATTCTCAGGAGAGAATCAATATAGGATTTGTACGGAGAAATTATTCCAAAAGCTCTGGCCGAGGGAGGGAAATAACTAAAAATATCAAAAGTATCACCCTCTATTGTCTTAAGAATCTCGTTTATTCTACTAAATATTCCCTGCATTTCTGCAGGTTCTCTTACCAACTTGAATTCAAGCAAAGCTGTCTTACCTATGATTTCTCTGGCTCTTTCTCTGTCAATCACCCCGGGCAGTTGAACCATTATGCGGTCATCACCCTGTTTCAATATTTCCGGTTCCGTAACCCCCAACTGGTCGACCCTGTTCCTTATTATCTCAAGAGCCCTATTAATAGCACCTTTAAGTTCTTCTTCTTTTAATTGAGATTTATCGATTTCCAGAACAAGATGCATACCACCCTGCAGATCAAGACCAAGGTGCAAAGCTCGGGATTTTATCACTTTCTGTTTACTTAGGGGAATTCTGCTAAATTCTTCTTTATCTTTCGAAAAGAATATAAAAGAATAATGTAACTGCCATATCGCAATCGCTATCACAACGAAAATAAAAAGCCATTTCCATTTTAGATTTTTCATTCACAACCTCCTCAGTAATGGTGGATTGATTATAATACTTAAGAGTTACTTAAATACTTCTTTCCCTTCTGCTATAATTTCATTCAAAGCATCTTTAAAATAATTTCTTTCTTGCAAAACTTCCGGATCTATCTGTCTCTTGTAATATTTCCAGGATTTTTTTATTTCCTCTCCAAGAAGCTGAACCAAAGTTCCATCTCTTCTTCCCTGTTCAACTTTATCTTTGTGGTAAAGATAAATATCCTTAACAAGAGACCTTCCTAATCTTTCTGCCTTCCTATGTTTCCTCTGTTTTTCAGGATCACCCGGCATAGAAACTTTTTCGCTGACCGTTTCCTCTATAAATGTTTCTTCTTGAGTAGCAAAAGATGCTTTAACAGGTTCTGCCCTCTCAGGTTCGATGTTTCTTCTGAAAATATCCTTCACTTCGCTTACACTTGGTTCGAAATCATTCTCTCTAAAAGGAGTGAGTTTTATATCAAGAGGGTCCCTGTAGATAGTAAAAACATTGGAACACTCAAGACATTTAACTGCGCCTCCCTGAGGTGGCACATCTATGTCCGCTACCTCATATTTAGTCTTACATTTCGGACACTCAACAACCATTTAAATCCTCCAATATTTAAAATTTTACAATAAAAAAGTAACAAAAAAAAACAAAAGGTCAAGGGCAAATTTTGTTATTTTCCCATCGGCTTTTAATTTGCTCTAGTTTTTCTATTATTTTAGAATTATTATGATGAGGAATCTCGAATATCGCAACCCCTTCGTGATTATTCAAAAAATTCACAACGCCCTCCCAGATTATTTTTCCTTCATATGGAATAAGATGATCATCGCTCCCTTTCATCAATGAATCGGACAGGTGGAGATGTTTTATTCTGTCTTCAAAAAGATCAAGTAATCGGTTTAAGACATTCTCCTTTGCGCTGGCGTGAGAGGTATCGATACAAACGGCTAAATCGAAGTTACCGGATAAAATTTTCAATTCATCGATGCCGGAACCGAAATCATCCGGAAAAGTGTTTTCTAATATTATTTCCAATCCCCATTCGCCTGCAAAGGAAACCAATTCGGATAAGCTCTTAGAAGCTTTTTCTATATCTCCTGCACTTTTCCCCGGATGCAAAATTATTCTCGGGACATTTAATCTATTGGCAACAAGAATCACTTTCTCAACCTCTCGAAGAGACTTAACTCTCGCCCATTCGTCACTGTTCGCTATATCAACCCAGAGCGGAGGATGCAGCGAAACTCCTTTAAGAGATTTTTTCTTTAACTTTGTTTTCAATCTCTTGATTTCGCCCTTATCTTCATAATTAAAATGTCCCTTCTCGCATCTTATCTCTACAAGTTTAAAAGAGCTTTTCCCTATCATTTCTGCGGCGGCAAAAACGTCTCTGTCGGCTGTTATAGTTGTGGATATTCCAAAAGTAAACATGTAAAAGATAATACAGGTATTATTTTTATTTGCAAGGGGAATTAAATTCTATTTGTTGCTTATTTCTTTAAATGAATCGTTTGCTAACTTGTCCGCAATAATATTTTTCTCTCTGGGTATATGTATGACTTCCCAGTTTTTAAAACCCAACAATTTCCCTCTAATCTTTACATACAATGGTTTTAATTTCTCGTCTTTTATTTTATACATTCCGTTAACCTGTCTTGCCAACAACTGACTATCTGTAAAAAACTGCACCGATGAGAAACCCAATCTTTTACATTCGATGACTGCCTTAAGTAAAGCCCTGTACTCTGCTACGTTGTTAGTTGTATCACTAATTTTTTCGGAAATTCTTCTGATTTCGTTCTCATGTTCGTCTAAAACTAAAATGCCTATGCCTGAAGGTCCGGGGTTACCTCTCGAAGCCCCATCGATAAAAACTTTGGCTACTCTATCCATTTATAAATCAGGATTCTCCCGCAGGATTGACATACAATAACTCTATTACAGTTCCTAACTTCTGCAAACAATTGAGGTGGAATAGTCGAATGACACTCGGCACATTCAGAAATTTCTATTATAGATGCTCCGGTTCCTCGAGATTCCTTTATCCGGCTGTACTTACGAAATAAATTTTCATCCTTAAGCCTTGCAATTATTCTCTTTCTTTCGTCTTCCTTAATAAGCAGATCCTCTTTCGAGCCATCAAGCTCTTTTTTTAGAGCTTCTCCCTTCTTCCCGAAAAACTGCACCTTTTCTTCCATAATAACTTTTGCTTCATCCATCTTCTTTTTTGCTTCGTCTTTCTCGAAATAAACTTCTAACAATTCATCTTCGGTTTTCGAGATTGCCTCTTCGGTTTTTTCTATTTCGCCCTGCAAAATAACGAACTCCTCATTAGTATGGCTTTCTTTCTTCCTCCTGTTAAAATTTTCAAGATTAAGTTTTTTCTCATCAATAATTTTTTCAAGCTCTCTTCTTTTCTCGTCAATTTTATCAAAAAATTTTTTTTCTTTTTCAAAATTGTTTTTAAAATCCTCCAGTATCTTTTCAAATTCTTTTATTTGTTCAGGAACTTTTTTCTCCAGGTTTTTTATTTTGTCGATTTCTTTATCCTTTTCGAAAATTTCCCTCAGGATTTTCATCTTATCCGCAGTTTCCATGAACCCTCCCCTAGAAATAAAAAAAGTGCACTCTCGTGCACATTCTGGGCGAAAAGGGATTTGAACCCCTGACCTCCGGTATGTGAGACCGGCGCTCTAACCATCTGAGCTATTCGCCCTTTGAAATCTAAATTTAAATTTTTCATCTTTTTTTATGGGCCCGGTAGGGCTCGAACCCACGACCTACTGATTATGAGTCAGCCGCTCTGACCAGCTGAGCTACGGGCCCAATCCATTACCTTATGATTATAATACTCTGGTTTGTTTTGTCAAGTCTAAAGGGGAGGCGAGAAACCACGAGATTTCACATGATTATCAATAGATTTTTTCAACTTTAAACACGAAACCTCAATATATACAAAGTCAAAGAGAATAAAGATATAACGCTGTAGCTGTCCGCCACTCCGCTTTCCGCAGAAACATTTAAAAAAACAAGAAAGGAGCGACATTGAGTTTAAAACAGCAAGCCAAAAGATAAATGTGAGTTTTTATGTTTATATTTTTTTTCTATATATACTAGATTCCCCGGTTCATACAATTATTTGTGTCTTTTTAGCTCTATTATCCGACTTAATCCTCTCAAAACCTTAATTGAAAACCCCTTCAAAGAAAAATAGCCTTGACTTTACGACTAAAATACTTATAATAATTATGGAAATTCTATATATAATTATCTCTACTATAATACGAAAATAAAATAAGGGGGGTAATTCATGTATGAGAGTAAGGAAAGGGAAAGCCTAATTCAGGAATTAAGGATTCTACGGGACAAACTCTCCCAATACGATTCTCAGAATAAAATAGATACGAACAGATACGAAATTATGGCAGAAGATGCTCCTCTTATAATCTTTGCTCACAGAGAAAAGTTTATCTATGTAAATAAGACAGCTGCTCTTTTCTCCGGTTACACCAAAGAAGAACTTTACAAGATGAACTTCTGGGATATTGTCCACTCCGAATTTAAAGATATTGTTAAAGCCCGGGGTTTTAAACACCTAAACGGAGAAAGGGTACCCTCTTACTATGAAATTAAAATTGTAAAAAAAAATAGAGAAGAGCGTTGGCTCGCTTGCGGCATTAAACATGTCGATGATTTCAAAGGTGCCACAGCAGTTATCGCTTCAGCAATCGATATAACCGAAAAAAAGAAAGCTGAACAGGAATTAAAAACTCAGAAGAATTATTTTAAATCTCTATTTGACAACTCTCCATCTGCGATCGCCTTACTGGATAAAGAAGAAAATATTGTGCAAATAAACAAAAGTTTTCATGAATTATTCAAATATTCATTTGAAGAAGTAAAAGGGAAAAAGATTAAAGATTTAATATCTCCAGAAGGGTCTAAAGAAGAAGAGATTTCTTTTTCTCAGCAATTATTACGAGGTGAAATATTAAAACCTGATACTGTTATGTTAAGTAAAGACGGAATCTTAATTGACGTAAATGTTAGCGGCGGGCCAATTATCGAAGACAACAATATTATCGGTGTATTTGCCTTATATGATGACATAAGAAAAAGAAAAACTGTAGAAAAAGAACTAAAAAACAGCTTTCGTAAGTTAACGGAAATTCTGGCTGGTACGGTAGCGGCTCTTTCGGAAACCATCGGAAAGAGAGATCCTTTCACGGCTGGGCATCAACGAAGGGTTTCTCAACTCGCAGTTGCTATAGGAGAGAAAAAAAACTTTTCTGATGATCAACTAAAGATACTTAAGATAGCCAGCGCCCTTCATGATATTGGCAAAATCCACGTCCCTGCCGAGATTTTAAATAAGCCAGTTGGATTAAGCGAATACGAAATGGCTCTGGTTCGGAATCATACTCAAGTGGGATATGATATATTAAAGTCTGTAGAATTCCCCGGACCAGTTGCAAAAATTGTTTTTCAACATCATGAGAGGATAAACGGTTCAGGTTATCCTCTCGGCATTAAAGGCAAAGACATTATAATGGAATCAAGAATACTCGCTGTTGCCGACGTAGTTGAAGCAATGAGTTCCAGGAGACCATACCGGGAAGCTTTCAGTATAGGAATGACTTTAAGTAAAATCACAGAGCACAGAGGAAATCTATTCGACCCGGAAGTGGTAGATATCTGTATTGATCTTTTTGAAAAAGGATTCGAATTCAACAAAGTAGGTTTGTTCGAAGATAATTTATGGGAAAAGTATAATATTTAATGTAAAACATTAATCACGAAACACAAATATATAAGTAAGAAACAAGAATCCCCTCCCCGCACAAAGTAATAGAACGCAGATAAACGCAGATTTCCAAAATTTATGTTTTATTTTTTTTGACTAATGACTAGTGACAAGAGACTAATGACTCTTTTACGTTAAAATTATCTTTGTAAGACCCAGAAGTGCGAGAAAGCCGAAAACATCGGTTATTGTCGTAAGGAAAAGACTCGATGTAAGAGCCGGATCTATATCTAGCTTATCCATAATCACAGGCAGTAGCACGCCGAAAAGTGCCGCTGCCAGATGGTTTAATACCAAAGCGAGTCCAACTACCAATCCAAACATAGGAGTGCCATCCCAGAAAAAGACAGCAATTAGGGAAGTCCCTAATCCGATAGCAAGGCCGGTAGAAAATCCTACAATAATTTCTTTCCACAAAAGACCTTTTACGTCCTGATATCTTACTTCGCCGAGTGCTATAGCTCTGACGATAATTGATAATGTCTGAGTGCCGGCACTTCCTCCCATAGCTGCAACTACAGGCATAAAAATGGCTGCTCCAATAAAGGCTTGTATAACGTCTTTGAATTGTCCCACGACAAAGGCTGCAAGAAGCGCAGAAAGCAATTTTATATAAAGCCAGGGGATTCTTGAAGCAAAAGAACGTCTAGGCGGGAAAAAAGCCGATTCGATATTTCGAAGACCCCCTAGATATTGAATATCTTCGGTTGCCTCTTCTTCCATAACATCAAGCACATCGTCGACCGTAATAACTCCGATTAGTTTACCAAATTCATCGACCACGGGAACCTGCAGAAGGTCATAGTCCGTAACTATTGGAATAACTTCTTCCTGATCGAGATCTGCAGGCACCGAAGATATTGGTTTTGCAAGATCTTCTAAAATTTTTTCGGGCGCAGAAGTCAAAATCGCCCACGGAGTCACGTAACCCAATAGTTTTTTTTCTTTATCGATTATATAAATATATTTAAATTCCTCTTGTTCTTTAATCTTCCGAATTTTTTCTTGAGCGCTTTTCACAGTATTTTTCCCGTCTAAAGAAAGAAAATCGAGAGTCATAATACCGGCGGCCGTATCCGGGCCAAAGCGCAGCAGAGCTCTAATATGTTCGGCTCTCTTAGCTTTGTTTAATACTGTATCTCTTCTGTGTTCTTTTACCTCTCCGATGAGGTCGACAGCCTCATCTATCTCAAGGGCATCCGCAATTTTGGAAAGAGTATCTGCGTCAAGGGATCTAATTATGACTTCCATAGAGTATTCGTCTACTTCCGTAATTAGTTCGGCTTTTTCATCTATAGTCAAAAGCGAGAAAATTCTAATTTTTTTCTCTTTGGGGAGATGATCTATTAAATATATCTGGTCAGATAACTCTAAAGAACAAAAATAATCCTTAATAGCCTTTTCTTTGCCCTCTTCCAAGAGTAAATTTAATTCTTCGTCAATATCGGTAATTTTCTTCTCTTCAATCATTTTTTCTCACGCTTTATTAATACTTTTTTAACTCTTCTCTCATCTGCATCTAAAACTGTTATTTCCATATCCTCTGTTTTGATTTTCTGCCCTTCTTTCGGAATTTCTTCTAATTCTCTAACAATAAACCCGGCAAGAGTATCTTCTTCGGTTTCGATACCAATTCTCTCGGGTCTTAAGTTTCCGTTTACAATAAATGCGCCTTCTTCGCCCTCGCCGGCACCGATTTGACTTTCGAAAATACTGAAGAGGACGTCATCCGTAGAGACAAAACCCTCAGTTCCTCCATATTCGTCAATAATTATTGCACAACCAATTCTATCCCGAAGGAGCTCCGGAAGAACTGCATCTAAACTTATGTCTCCGGATAAAAACTTTATAGGTCTTAATTTATCCTCAATCTTCCATTTTTCAACCCTTCCGATTACATCCTCCACGAACAAAACCCCTATTATATTATCAATATTTTCCCTATATACCGGAAATCTTGACACCTCGGAATCTTTAAGAATATTATATAATTCTTTTTTACTGCTACCAGCTTCAATAGCCTTAATATCTACTCGTGGAATCATTATATCACGAACATCCGTTTGAGAAAGCTTTGAAATTGCATCCATTGCGGTAGATTGTTCCGGTTCGATTCCCCCCGAAGCTTTTGACTCTCTTGCTGCAATGACCATTTCGTCTTTTGTTGTTTTCTCCATTTCTCCGGCTTTAAATCCAAAAATTCTGAGTAAGCCATCTCCCAATAATTTTATTATGAATATAAGAGGATAAAGTAACCAGTGAAAAAAAATAAGAGGAGGAGCAACAACTGCTGCAACTGCTTCGGGATTATTGACTCCGAGTGATTTGATCACGATTTCTCCGATGACGGAAATAAACAAAGCAGATAATATAAGTCCCATCGTAAACCCTACTTCTCTTTTAAGTAAAATCGTAAAGAGTACCGTTGTAAGATTTATGCCTGCAAGGACAGTGGAAAAGAGAATATCCGGTCTCATCCGCACGTTTCTTACGATTCTGTACCTGCTTCCCTTCGAATAAGCAAGACGCTCTATCCTTGCTTCATCAGAAGCCACAATAGAAATCTCGGCCAATACAAAATATATTAAAAATAAGAAAATTACACTTAATGTTATCAAAGTCATTTCTTCTTTTTTATTTTTACCTCTCTGATATGATTATCTTTTACATCCAATATAACCAACTCATAATCCCGGTAGGAAAAAACCTCTCCTTCTTTAGGTATTCTTTCTAAAATCGTATAAATGAAACCAGAGATGGTTCTGTAATCGTTTGAAAGAGGTATAGGGATAAGATGCTGAATTTCTTCTATTTCTGTAGAACCAGGTAAATCCCATTCATTATCGCCTTTTTTGTGTACTGAAGTACCCTTGTCTTCCCATATAAGTTCTTTCTCGATATCTTCAATATCTATAACTCCGGAAGTACCCCCGTATTCGTCAATTACCACGACCAATTTGTGCTTTGAATCCCTAAATATTTTTATAAGTTGAACAAGAGAAATATTTTCGGACACAAATACGGGAAGTGACATAAAGTTTTTTACTTTCCCTTTTTTGCCGTAGAGGTTTTTAAGCTCAAGTATTCCAATAATTTTATCTCTTGTTTCGGAAAATACCGGTATTCTTTTTCTCCTCTTTCCAATTTTTTTTAAGGCGTCGTTCACTGATTCCTCTTTTTCTACAAAAGGAGTTTCTGTCCTGGGAATCATAATTTCTCTAACTTTAATTTCGTTAAGTCTGGATAATTTGGTCATTATGTTGAATTCCCTATCGGTAAGCACACCTTCTTTTCTCCCTTTTATTAAAATTTGTCTCAAATCACCGGCAGTAAATTTCCTCCTCCGAATAGCCGTCCTTGTGAGAGGTCTGAATAATAACAAAATCGGATATAGAATGTATTCGGTTACAATGACTATGGGAGCAAAAGAAGTTGCGATCTTCTTACTTTTAGCCATAGCAACCCTTTTGGGTATATATTCTCCGAAAACCACAATAAGAATTGTCAAAATAAGAGAAGAAAAAAATATATTGACCCATGTTTTGAGAAACCCTTCACCAATAGAAGAAATCGCTACGTTAACGCCTATATTACCGATTATTACACTAACAAGAACCAATCGAGGATTCTTCATAAGATTATAAACTAAGGAATTATCTTTTCTTTTATAAGTTGGTAATGCAAAAAGAGCAGTCTCAGATGAGGAGTAAATAAATGAAAATAAAAACAATAAAAATAATATAAGGTAAGACATTATTGTTTTAAGTAGTATCTTTCCTTTTCTCTCATTATTCTTCTCTCTCTGGCGGTTTTATCGTCATATCCCGCAAGATGTAATATACCATGAACGGTGAGAAGTTTTAATTCCGAAAGGAGATCCCCCTCTTTTTGTCTTTCGGCTTGTGATACAGAAATATAGATATCGCCCATAAGTTCAGGCATATCATCAAAACCGAAAGATAAAACATCGGTTACTCTATCTCTCTTTGTGTACTGTTTATTCATTTCTTTCATCTTTTTATCGTTGACAAAAGTTATCGAAAGTTCTCCCTTAAGTTTTTCTCCTTTAACTACCTTTCGGGCTAACTTTCTAATATCCTCTTCGAATTCGCTAAGATTATTTACAAAAATTTTCATTCAGACTGAGTGGGATATTTGGGACGATGATGATGCAGTCCCTCCAGACTTTGCGCAAAATCCTGCGCTACAATTTCAAGATCCTGTAATGAAAGCATTGATTTACTTAACTGTCCGTTACTGTAAGCCGTACTAATCCTATCGTCTATAGTCTTTCTCACTTCGTCCGGCGTCGGATTATCCAGCGAACGAACGGTAGCCTCAACCATGTCTGCCAGCATAAGAATGCTAGCTTCCTTACTTACAGGGACCTCGGCATCATATTTAAAAAAATCTTCATCGACTTCATCCAGCATCTTCTTGGCTTTTTCATAGAAAGGTCTGATTAGAGAGGTACCCTGGTGTTGTTTTATAATATTAATGATCTCTTCAGGCAATTGGTACTGTCTGGCCATTTTTAAAGCATCCTGAATGTGAGATTTTATAATAATCGCCGAAAGCTTTGGAGGTAATTCATCATGTGGATTATTGTCGTCCTTGAAATTCTCTGCAAAGAACCTGGGTCTCCTTAATTTTCCTATATCGTGAAACAAACCTCCGACTTTGGCAAGAAGAGAGTTCGCGCCTATTGCCTCTCCGGCGTTCTCCGCAAGGGTACTTACCATCAAAGCATGCTGATAACTACCCGGAGCTTCTTTCGAAAGCCTTTTTATTAAAGGATTATTTAAATCGGAATACTCCATCCATGTGAAGTTTGTAGTTATATGAAAAATACGTTCAAAAATATACAGAAGCCCAAAAAGAATCAGGATCGACAGGACTCCGTTGACAAGACCGTAGCTAAATCCAATTGAGATATCCCTCAACTTTGATCTTTTATATAATTCAACAGCAAAAATCAAAAATGACGTTATCCCCGCGACAAACACTCCTGCACGGTAAAGTTCTTCTCTGTTTTTGAAATTCCCGCTGAGGATTCCTCCCGCAAGACTTCCCGTAAATACTGGTATCAGATGTATAAGATTGAAGTTTTCGTAAAGTGAGATTACCAGAATACTTGTCACAGCTATCAATACTCCAAAATCAAGATTTACGGAAAGAGTAAAAACCATAACAAAACTCGCGAGAGGGATAAGATAGTTAGGCAAAATTTTATATAGTACAAAAATAATGGTTATATTTATCAAAAAGAGATAAAGAAATTTACTGTCCTCATAAGCCCTTTTGACCCGGAATCTTATAAAGGCCAGGGCAAAAAGGCAAACTAATAGGAAATATAATTGATTCCTGGAAATATTATTAAGCAAAGAATATGAATATCTCCTATCCTGATGGCTCCTAAGAGAATATAATTTCCTGAATTCTCTAGCAGTAACAATTTCATTGGCCCCTACTATTTTTACCCCTTTTCTTACTACGCCGAGAGAATCCGAAATCGCGTCCCTTGCTTCCTCCCTCATTTTATCCGTACCCGCAAAATCGATAAGCAAATTTGGAGCAATCATTTTCTTGAGCTCTTCCATAAATGGTTCCTCAATAGAGAAATAAGTAAAAAGTCCGTCGACTCTTTTAGCAAAAGATTCTCTCGCCTGTTTTTGCCCAAGTATGGAGGAACGCTCAACGAGGAAAGTCGAATCAGTCCCTTCAATAAGTAATCGATCACTTTTACTCTCAGGTAAATTTTCTATGGTAAGAACAACTCCTTTATCGTAAACATCGAGAAACGATTTTTTTATATCCTGTTTTTTTCTCAATATCTGCCACTTATACGGAGAAATATCAGCATAAAAGGTAATTATTGAATCCAATTTTGGTAACATACTTTCTGTTTCTCTTTCTTTTATTACTCTAAGCACCGGAGGTACTTGCTGTGCAGCTTTTTCTCTCTCCTCGTTTAATTCATCTTTGTATTTTAATATTTTAAAAGTGTATGGCGCTATTATATCCTTCAAGGAAAGGTCCCCTTCTTTCAGTATAGGTGTTTTGCCTTTGTAGGGGTAGAAAAGGTTAAATATAAGAAGAAGCAAAAGCAAAAATATAAGGTGTTCTTTATTTATTTTTATTCTCTTCATATTTTTTATAAGCTCTTACTATTGTTTCTACTACAGGATTCCTCACCACGTCGCTTTCATTTAGATAAACGAAGGAAATATCGGCCAGATCGGTTAAAATATCCTGAAGCTCTATAAGCCCTGAGATTCTTTTATCCGGAAGATCAATCTGAGTTATATCTCCTGTTACAACGGCTTTTGAGCCTTCTCCGATTCTCGTCAGGAACATCTTCATCTGTGTATGGGTGGTATTCTGTGCTTCGTCAAGAATAACAAAAGAATCTTTCAGGTTTCTTCCCCTCATAAAAGCAAGTGGAGCTATTTCAATAATACCGTTATCCATATAACCTTGCATTTTTCTTTGAGGCATCATTTCGTAAATCGCATCATATAGCGGTATAAGATATGGTTTTACTTTCTCTTCGTAATCTCCCGGAAGAAATCCGAGGTTTTCTCCGGCTTCTACGG
>CAYRCN010000020.1:0-14837 GCA_964422805.1 uncultured bacterium
TTCGTTTTCAATAAGTGAGGGAAAAGAAGGCGGAGAAAGAAGTAGTATTTCTGCGCTCTTTTATATTGAGGAAATTGAAGTTCTTAATGGGTCTGTGGAATGGAAAGGACATGATTTTCAGATAGATGGAAGCGGAGAGATTTTTTCTACCGGGAAAGGAGAAATTGTTCTTGGTCTTCCAAGAATCTGGGGAAAAATAGATGATATCCCTTTCGATGTGCAGGATATTAATTTATCTATATCGGATAGAATTTCGAGCATGAATGTAAAAGAACTCCGAATCGGAGATTCTGAATTTGAGATTAGAAGCGATACTTTTGGTAAAATAGAAGGGAATGGTAAGATATACCTTTCTGATTTGGAGAGAATGTTTGGCATTAAAGGTAAGGGTTTCCTGGATGTATTTTTTACTTATGATACCACTATTACTTTTAAAGGCCGAAGTCAAATAGCTAATTTACAGGGGTTCAATTTGCCTCAATTTGATTTTGCGGGCGTCAAAGATTCCGTACAAATAGAAGGAGAGAGTTTCTCGGGATTTTTGAATTTCGTGGGAGAGATTTATGGGCAAATTGAACTAATTGATTTTGATATTAGAAAAATAAATAGTAAATATCCCGATTCAAAGTTATCGGGTCTTATCGATTTTGATTATATGGGTAAAGATACATTTTGTGTTATTTCTAAACTAAAGGGAGAAGTTCTTAAAAGTCCTTTAGGAAATCTAAATCTTGGAATGACCAAGAAGGGGAAATATATATATGTCGATAGTTGTAAAGGTTATTTCAATGGGGGGAATTTTGTTTTTTCCGGAGTATACACCGATAAAATAGACGGTAATTTACAGATTGACAAATTAGATGTCTCGCCTATTGCCAAATTTCTCGGAATTAAAACATCTGCTGTATTAGACATAGGTTTGTCGATTGATGATGAAATATATGGGTCTTTTTCATTGAGGGATCTAACTTACGGTGATATAAGATTAAAGTCTGTAGAAGGAAACTTGAATCTTACACAAGGGGAAGGGAGTTTTCCCGGTACAGTAACCTTAGTGTCGCGAGATTTTTCCTTTAAAGATAGAAAGATATTCGAGTTTGGAGAATCTGCTCTTGAAATAGCAAATCAGAAATTAGCGGTAAAAGGTCTTTTTAAAAGTAAAAACAAGAAATTAAACTATAATTTTGTTCAACATTTCGATACTGTGGAAGTGAACTATATTAGATTTGAATATCCCGGTGGATGGCTTTACTTAGTTACTCCCTTTTCATTTGCTTATAACCACGACTTACGTTTGCAAGACGTAAGATTTTTAGGTAATAAAGGGGAAGATTTCCAAATTAACAATTTGTCGTTATCCACAATTGGAATTAAAGGAGATTTAAATTTAATAGGATTTAGACCCGAGTTTTTAAGTGAATTCGGTTTAATTTCACACCCTTTTTCGGGTAAGGTTTCAAGTAAGATTTCTATTGCAGGAACGCCAGACGCTCCTGCTTTCTATTTTAAAGGGGGAGGTAAGATAGTAATGAGGGAAGAGGGAGTAGGGGATTCTTTGAATTTTGATCTCCGGTACGAAGATAACAGTATTTTTATAGAAAACCTATCAGTTATTGAAAATGGTAAATATTCGAATTTTGATGGGATGATTGATATCGAAAGCAAATACATGGATGTGGATATGAACTTAAAAGAAGCTGGTAGTTGGGTGTTTTATCCTTTGATGAAATATTTGACTGCAAACATGGCTAAGTTATCTGGAGACTTAAAAGTCAAAGGGGCGTTTAAAGAACCTTTGATTTACGGGAGAATCATTCTCCAGGAGGCAGATTTGTTCGTAAGGAATCCGGGAATAAAGATAAAAGAACTAAAGGCTGTGGCTTCATTCCAGGGTGCAGAAGGAAAGTTGGAAAATATCTCGGCTTTGTTGGGTGAAGGGAAAGTACAAGCAGAGGGTATAGTTAGATTAAGAGATAATGATTTTGATATAAAAATGTCTTTAAGAAATACACCGATTAATTGGCAATATGTCAACACGATTGTCGACGGAGATTTATTGTTGAAAAAAGACCATAAAAATATCCGAATAGAGGGAAATGTAGAACTTAGTAGAGCTACGATCACACTGGAATTTGAACAAAAAGGAGAAAAGGGCAGACGTCCTTCGAATCTTTTTCTGGATTTAACCTTTGATGCGAATCAGGGTAATGTTTGGATAAGAAACGACCTTGCTAATATTGAACTGGCAGGAAAGGTAGGAGTAAGTTATCAAGGGGGGCCACTCTTACTTTCAGGAAATTTAGAGGTAAGACAAGGGATGTTTTACTATCTTTACAAGAGTTTTGAAGTTGTAGAAGGAAAATTCAATTTTAATGAATCTGCGGAAATAAATCCGAACATTGATGTTAAAGCAATAACCCTTATTTCTTACAGGTCAAATGGGAATCGTGAACAGGATACTGTATTTCTTGTAGTTTCAGGAACCATGAAAACTCCCGAGTTTGATTTATATTCTAAATCTTCTCTATCAAAAGCTGAAATAATGACCCTGCTTTCCTTGAATCTTGGGTGGGAAGATTTAACTTCCGTTAAGTCTATAGAGCAATCGGTTACTGAAACGGCTTTTAATTATTGGGTAAGAAAAACATTAAATCGTAGATTAAAGGAAGAATTCGGAATCGATGTTCTGGAAATGCAGGGTGTTAGTGGACACTATGAATTTGTTGTCGGGAAATATGTAACGGATAAGCTTTTTGTTAAAGCGAGAACCGATGTTCAGTCTTATGGAATTTCAGAAGTTCAGGCGGAATATAAATTAAAAAAATGGGGTTATATAACGGCTGAGAAGGATTTTCTCGGAAAAACCAGATTTCTATTTAATTTTGAATGGAGATATTGAGTGTTGGGTCAGAATGGGCTCACGGCTCACGGCCTACGGCTGTCGGCTGACTGCATTACCCCCAACCCAACTTCTTTCTTTTTATATTTTTTAAATGTTTTAGCGGT
Source organism: uncultured bacterium (assembly GCA_964422805.1). GTDB lineage: Bacteria > Hydrothermota > UBA3072 > UBA3072 > UBA3072 > JAFGHJ01. The sequence continues at coordinate 3,007 of CAYRCN010000020.1, forward strand.
AAGCCGACAGCAGTCAGCTGTTAGCTTTGTTTAAGGTAAGCATTGACAAATAGAGTTTTTTTAGTAAAAATATATACGTGCCCCTGTAGCTCAGTGGATAGAGCACCGGTTTCCTAAACCGGAAGTCGTAAGTTCGAGTCTTACCAGGGGTATATAAAATACAGGGGGAATGATGGCAAGACACAGAAGAAAAGATTTAAGGCACGATGAATTTAAGGAAACAATTGAAGATATGATTGTTTTTTACGAACATCATAAAAAAACAGTCTTATGGATAACAACCGGCATTGTCATACTTCTGGTAATTTTGTTTACTTACAAAAATAATAAACAAACAAAAATAACAGAATCAAAAGAAATGTATAATATGGGTGTGATTTTATACAATAGTGGTAATTTTAATCAAGCAAAGATGCAATTCCAAACAGTCGTTGATAAATATTGGGGCACAACTTTTGCTAACCGTTCGAAATTTATGTTGGCTAACATAAGCTATAAAGAAGGTAATTTGGATGATGCTCTGGATAAATTTCAGGATTTTGTAAGTGGAAATTACGATGGGTTCTTTACTCCCAGTTCGTATCAGGGGATTGGACAGTGTTATGAGCAAAAAGGCGATTTAGTTAAAGCCATAGATAATTATAAATTAGCAGCGGATAAATTCAAAGACAATTTTGCCAAAGCAGAATGCTTACTAAGTCTTGCCAGGCTATATCTTGGTCAGCAGCAAACAGATGAAGCCGAAACTGCTCTTAAAAAAATATTTGAAATATCTGAAGATGCTGAAGTTCTTCAGAAAGCGGAGGAAAAATTTAAATTAGTTCAGGTCCAAAAAGAATTTAATGAATGAATCCTTAATCAAAGAAATAAGAAAGGATATTAGTGAAAAAAAACTCGATGCAATTATTGTAACCGATATTTACAAAATTCTTTATCTTTTAGGTATCAATGCGTCCTTTAATATAATTGAAATAGGCTTTTATCTCCTTATTACCAAAAAAGAACTGTTCTTGATAGGAGATCCTTTTTCTTTCTCTCTCTTGGAGGTTCCAAGAGGAGTTAAGATAAGAAAAGCAGATTTGATGAATATAAGAAAAGAGGGGTTTTCTCTTATAAGTGAGTTAAGGACACTTCTTACTGAACTTAAAATAAGAAAGATCGGTTCTTTTGGCGATATAAGATTGGCGAAATTTAAAACAGTTAAGATTCAGGATCCTTTTATTAAGTTCTTCTTGATGCCTGATGAGAAGCGGGTTTCTATAATCAGAGAAAACGCTTCGATATGTGAAAAAGTATTAAAAAATTGTTTTCAGGACTTAGAAAACGATTCTCGTGAAATATCTGTAAGAAATGTAATTGATGATGCAATCTATAGATTCGGGGGAGAAAGAAGAGCTTTTCCTACAAAAGTGATTTTCGGAAAAAACACTTCTAATCCCTTCGCTTTGAGTAATAACGGAAATTTAAGAGACGGAGATACGATAATAATAAATTTTGGAATTATACGTTCGGGTGTAGGTGTAGAGATAGCGAGAACATACCTGTGGGGAACCGCCGACAAATTTCTAAAAAAAACTTATAACGACATAACCGGAATATATAGGAAGTTTTTATCTTTCATCTCATATGGTAAAATAGCCAAAGAAATTTATAAGTATGTGCTCGAGCTTATAAAAGATAAGGGTTATGATAAATATTTTATTCCGCCTATTAGCGCTCCGTTAACGCTCAGCGGAAAAGGGATGAGTATCTCCGAGGTCAGTAATTTTATAATAAAGGAGGGTACTCTTCTTTATCCGCAGTTGAATTTCTGTTTTCCCGGAAAATTTGGCATAAAATTCCAGGATGTCTTATATTTGCAAGGGAAGAATTTCAATCTTACTAATTTTTTTACTGAAGGAGAAGTAGATGTTCTTCTTGTTTCCGATTAGATCTGAGAGCCGTGTTAGACGATTTCCAGTGGTAACCGCATCTCTTATAGGTTTAAATATTTTAGTTTTTCTTTTCAGTTATCCTGCTATGAACAGACAATATAATCTTATTATGGAAAAAGCAATGAAACTTCAGGATGTTGAGATAAGGACCTTATCACCTGAAGATCCTTCTGCTATAATTGAGTATGCAAGGGACCCGGAAATTCAGAGAGAAAAAATACAAAACAAAGAAATAGCAATGTCGAATGAGTTATGGGAGGAGTGGAAAAAAGCTTACGACGATTACGAGAAGGCAATGAAAGATAGGCTTGTAAGGAAATATGGTTTCGTTTCGAATGATTTTGATATTTCCACATTGATAACTTCCATGTTTCTCCATGCGGGATTTATGCATCTTTTTGGGAATCTCTGGTTTTTATGGCTGGTAGGAGTTAATGTTGAAGATGACTGGGGAAGACCTTTTTTTCTTGGTTTTTACCTTCTCTCCGGAATCGTTGCGTCTCTTCTTTTTGCGGCAATGACTAGCTCGGATTTACCTTTGATCGGGGCTTCCGGAGCAATTGCAGGAGTTATGGGTGCCTTTGCAATTCAATATTATAAATCTAAGATATATTTTTTGTTCATATGGCTTATTCCTTTTATTTTTAAAGTATTTTCACTTTATGCATGGTTTTACCTTCCTCTGTGGTTTGTGCAGCAATTATTTCAAGCTATATATATGTCTGATTTTTCTCCTGTAGCTTTCTGGGCACATGTAGGGGGTTTCGGATTTGGCGTTGTCGTTGTGGTTCTTCTCCGGTATAGTGGACTTGAAGCAAAGTATCTAACGCCGCTTGTTGATAATACCTTAAATTTGATGGATTTGGATTTTAGTAAAGCGGTTGAAGCAAGAAGTGCGGGCAATATTGAGGAGGCGAAGAAACATCTCCAGGAAATTTTGCTGAGGGAGCCTTCCAATTTAGATGCGGCAGAAGAACTTATAGACATCTACATTAAAGAAGGTAAGAGAAATGAAGCGTTGTTAATCTCGAAGGAGACGTTTAGAATGCTTAGAATGGAGAAAAAAGAACCCTCTATTATTTTAAATTTCTATGAGGGAGTGTTAGAAGAAAAAAATCTCATTTCAAACTTAAGTCCTTATGATTTTTATTTCATTTCTCAAATGTATACAAAGAGAGAACAGCAAAAAGAGGCCGCAAAAGTTCTTGCTGTAGCTTATAAGGAGAACAGGGATACTAACGACGCGCCGTATATATTACTTCGTCTCATCAGAGCGCTGGCGTTGAGTGGGAATCAAAAATTTCTAAAGAAAGCACTTTTTGAACTGCAAAAAAGATTCCCGGAGATAAAGAATAAAGCAATTGCGATATTGAGAGAAGTAAGAAACGGGCAAGAAGGGAGCTAAAGGCGAATAGCTAATGGCTTCAATATGTTATTTTTGGTATATATATGTTTTTGGTATTTAGTCTTCTAATTGGGTTTTGCCCTGAAATTAGATCCGATTCATTAATGATACCGCCAAAAGATGAGTGGTTTTCGGAGGACAAATTCCACCATTTTGCCCACTCAGCCGCAATTTCTTCTTCAGTATATCTTATAGCGAATAACATAGCGAGAACGGATGATAATACCTCTTTTTATATTTCGTTTTCGATTTCTTCTCTTATTGGTTTATCTAAAGAAATAAAAGACAGTAAAGACGAAAAGGGTACCGCTTCCACGAAGGATCTTATATACGATATTGCTGGTGTTCTATTTGGTATACTTTTAGTATCAATTGGCGGATCATAACGTTAAGAATTATCATACTTGGTTATTCGTTTTTTGCTGTTGGCCTTTAGCTCTTTAAAAGATAAAAGCTAAAGGCTAATAGCTAAAAGCTAAAAGCTTGACTTCTTGTGATTTGTCGTTTTGCTTTTTGATTCTTGATATTTGATTTGCTGGAAAATAGGATAAATTTGAATGCTATATTTTTTGAGAAATAAATACAGGAAAGGTTAATTAATAGTACTATGAAGTTGTCTGGTTTTCCCGTTTATCTTCAGTTATCTGAGAGAGAGTTCAAGAATAGGATAGAAAGATTATATATTATACTAAATGCCTGTACTCTCTGTGGTCATGAATGTAAGGTAAACCGACATTTCGAGAAAGGTATATGTAATTCGGGTCTCGACTTAAGAGTCTCTTCGGTTTTTCCTCATTTCGGAGAAGAGAGACCTCTTGTGGGGACTCATGGTTCGGGTACAATATTCTTGAGTAATTGTAACTGTAAATGTGTTTTTTGTCAGAACTTTAGTATTTCGCATCTTGGGGAAGGTGATATGATTTCGGAAGAAGAAATTGCAAATAAAATGATTTATCTGCAGGATATCGGTTGTCATAATATAAATTGGGTTAGTCCTACGCATTTTGCCCCTCAGCTGGTTAAAGCTCTATTTATTGCCAGAGAAAAGGGACTAAAGGCTCCTGTTGTATATAATACCGGAGGGTATGATTCTCCGGATTTAATAAAGATACTTTCAGGCATAATTGATATATATATGCCGGATATTAAGTATGGCAACAATAAAAATGCATTTAAGTATTCGGGTGTTAAAAATTACTGGGATATTGTAAGAGTATCGGTGGAAGAAATGCATTCTCAGGTAGGAGATTTGATAATAGATGATTATGGTATAGCTAAAAGAGGTTTGATAATTCGTCATCTTGTTTTACCTAATAATATTGCCGCCTCGGATGAAGTTTTAAAATTCATAGCGGATGAAATATCCAAAGATTCTTATGTGAATATCATGAAACAGTACACTCCATACTTTAAGGCTTCAAACTATAAGGAACTTGTGCGTGTAATAACAAAGGAAGAGTACCTGAGAGTTTTAAATAAGGCTAAGACGTTCGGGCTTCGAAGAGTGAGTAACGACGAAAAGTGAAAATCAAATATCAAAATTCAAAAATTTAAAGGAAACAAATAAAAATCCTTTTAGTCTGCGTTTATCTGCGTCCTATTCTTTTTTTAAAGTTTCCTCATTTTTCTTGATTAAATCGATTCTCTGCTGCACGCAAACTGCCGTGCGCATTCCATCTTCCGGAGTATTTATTGTGAAGTCCACTAATTTATCTACGGTGGTTTTTGCTACATGCATCCGGGTGTCGGATGATCCATAATAAATAAAGAGATCCCCATCGTCGCGTGCTACCCATCCATTGCTGAAGACCACATTAGAGACATCCCCTGTTCGTTCAGAATCTCGAGGTGAAAGTAACTGTTGACCCGGTCTATGAATTAACTTTTCGGGATTTTCTAAATCGGTCATAAAACAATAAAGAACGTAACGTAATCCTGCTGCTGTATCTCTGACGCCGTGAGCAAGATGCAACCATCCTTTTTCTGTTTTTATAGGGGGAGGACCCATGCCGTTTTTTGATTCGTTAATTGCATGGTAACGGCGTTCCTCGATAATTATTTCTTTATCAATATTTGCATGTTCAATGTTTTCTGAAAGGCCCCATCCGATACCCGTTCCAGAGCCCGTTTCTATAAATCCTTCCATGGGACGGGTATAGAACGCGTATTTACCATTTATAAACTCGGGATGTAAAACCACATTTCTCTGTTGTGGAGATGGTGATTTTAAATCATCCAGTCTTTCCCATGTTTTTAAGTCCTTTGTGCGGGTAATACCTGCTTGGGCGACTGCAGAAGATAGGTCTCCTTCATGGGCATCAGGGTCTTTACGTTCCGTGCAGAAAATACCATAAATCCAGCCATCTTCATGTTTTGTAAGGCGTATGTCGTATACGTTGATATCAGGTTCATTTGTTTGAGGCATATCTATAGGATGATCCCAGAATTTGAATTGATCTATACCTGTTGGACTTTCCGCGACGGCAAAAAAGGATTTCCTATCGTCCCCCTCGACTCTGGCAACAAGAAGAATTTTGCCATCTAATTCAATAGCTCCTGAGTTAAAAACCGCATTAACACCCAATCTTTGCAAAAGGTTTGGGTTACTATTATAATCCAGGTCGAAAAGCCAAGTAAAAGGTATATGTTCGCGTGTTAATACAGGATATTTGTAGCGGTTGTAAATTCCATGTTTTTCTTCTATTGGTTCGTTCTTTCTATTTATTAATTTTTTTTGTTTTTCGAAAAGATTTCTAACTTTTTTTTCAAATATTTTCTTGTCTTGGTTTTTCATTCTGACCTCCTTCATGGTTAAGGTCGAGTAATTTATAGTTTGATAAGAATATATTTTTTTTAAAACTTGTCAAGACAAAGAAGAAGCAATTGGCTTTTTACTTTTAGCTGTTATAAAAAACAGCTTTGTCGGTGAGTTAGATGATATATGCAGAACAATAGAGGAAAGGATTTTAGACGATAAAGTATCTTTTATTCTGATTCTTATTTTTTAGTACCTTTTTCTGGTATTATTGTTGGCAGATAAATACAGAAGGTGGTACCTTCTCCCAGTTTAGAATCAACGGTCATATATCCATCATGTTTTTCGACTATAGAATAAGTTGTCGTTAGTCCTAATCCGCTGCCTTTTTGTTTGGTGGTAAAATAAGGATCAAAGATCAACGGTAAGTGTTTTTTTGCGATACCCACACCTTTATCTTCGATAGTGATTTTAACATATCTACCTGCTTTAAGCGGGAGTGTTGTGTCTTCGGGGATAACTTCATTTTTAAGACTTGTTCTTATTATTCCTCCTAATGGCATTGCTTGTTCTGCGTTAACAATGAGGTTTCCAATTACTTGACTTATTTGGTCTCTGTCAGCTTGGATTTCCCAGATATCATCAGGGAAATCATAAAGGCATTTTACATCAGTACCCCTTAGGTTAATCTCGGTGATTTCCTTTATTATGTTTGCTATGGAAATTTTCTTTTTATCAGGTAAGCCTCCACTTGAAAAAGCGAGTAGCTGTTTTGTTAAATTCTTGGCTTTTACTGTTGCTTCTCTTGCTTCATTTAGGATGTTGACTACCGCATCATTATCTTTAGCTTTTAGTATTGCAAAAGAAATATTACCTGTTATACTCTTTAAGAATTTATTGAAGTCATGAGCTATTCCTCCAGCTAGAATACCGAGGGATTCAAGTTTCTTAATTTTTTGTTTTTCTTCTTCTATCTTTTTTTGTTCCGTTATGTCATGTGCAAATACAAAAACATATTCTTTTTTTCCGAATATTTCGAAATTAGCCAAGATGTCTACAGGGTAAATGCTGCCGTTTTTTCTTTTATAAGAAGTTTCGAATCTTGCAGTGCCTTTTTCTTTGAGTTTTTTTACCAGTTTGGTAATATTCTTTTTCGACATTTCCGGTGCGATTGCCTCCCAAGTTAACGACGCTAATTCTTCCTTGGGATATTTTAAGTTGTCAAAAGCAGCCTGATTTGCAAATAGGATTTCTCCTGAAGGGGAAATCAAGAAAGTTGGCTCTGTTGCGTTGTCAATGGAATATCGAATCAGTTTAAGTTGTTCTTCCGTTTCCTTTCTTTTGATTACGTTATCTATTGTTGGAGTCAATACTTTTAAATAATTTCCTTCCGTATCTTTTATTATGTAATCATAAGCGTTTTCTTTCATACACTGAACGGCTATTTCTTCGTTTCCTGCACCGGTTATAATTATAACAGGTTCATTCGTGTTTAAACGTAGTATATCGAGAGCATTTCCGTCTTTGAGTTCAAAGTCCTGAAGTATTACATCGAAAGTTTCTGATTCTAAGATTTTCTTGCAATCTGAGATTGAACTTGCTATTTCTACTTCATAAGGAAGTTCGTTTTTGTCGATGAAACGTTTAAATGCTTTTTGATCAAATTTGTTGTCTTCCACATACAGAATTCGTTTTTTTCTTTTATCTTTTAGCGTGCTCATTATGGTGTCTCCGAGAGAGTCCAATACATACTGATTGTTCTGATAACTTCAACGAAATCTTTATAATCGACCGGTTTTACCATATATCCCGAAACTCCGAATTTAAAACTCTCTGTTTTGTCTTTATCTTCATCCGAGGTTGTTAGTGCGACGACGGGGATTTTTTTGAGCTTGTCGTCCTTTTTTACAATTTTTAAAAATTCCAAGCCATTCATTCTGGGCATCTTTAAATCTAAAAGTATTAAAGCCGGCAGATTATTAGTCTTATTCCCTAGGTATTTAAGTGCCTCTTCGCCGTTGCCTGTTATTGCCAGAGAATTTGTAATGTTTAGATCATTAAAAGCTCTTTTGACGCTTTTTATGTCGACTTTATCGTTTTCTATCAGTAGTACTGTTTGTTTTCCGTTCATATATTTCTCCTCATTTTTATTGTTTTGGTAAAATAAAATAGAATGTAGTGCCTTTACCAATTTCGGATTCAACCCATATCCTACCTTTGTATAAGTCTATTATCTTCTTAACTATAGTAAGTCCTATTCCCGTGTTTCCTTCTGAAGGTTCGGATTTCAAAGTCTGGAATATTTTGAATATTTTCTCATAGTGTTTTTCTTCGATACCTGGTCCGTTATCGGTTACGCTGAATTTCCAGTAATCGCCTTCTTCAGTGCATCCTACTTTTACAATTCCTTTAGGTTTATCTATATATTTTATCGCATTACTCAAGAGGTTCTCGAAGATCTGGGTTAAGCGGGTTCTGTCTGCTTTATATGTTGGAAGTTTATTCTCAACCTTGATTTTTATGTTTTTAGGAGGATTTAATAAATCGATTACATCTTTCAATAGTTTATTCAAATCGACTTCTTCTGCTTCTCCTTCTATTCTTCCTACTCTTGAGTATTGTAGTATTCCCTTTATCATATCATTCATGCGGGTTGTTCTCTCTCTAAGTAACTTTAAATTTTCTTTACCTTCTTTGTTGAGTACTTTATTGTAATCTTCGTAAATCCAGCTCGATATTTCGTTTATGCCTCGAAGAGGTGCTTTTAAATCGTGTGATACTATATATGCAAAATCTTTTAATTCTTTATTGACATGTTCCAATTCGTCTGTTCTTTCTGCGACTTTAATTTCAAGTTCACGGCCGTATGCTACGATATTCCTTACTCTAATTAAGTTTATTGTATAAGCGGCTAAGATTATAAAAACCATCATGGATAGTCTGAACCATATTGTTTGCCATAAGGGAGGAGTGATAATTATTTTTAGTGAGGTTCCTTCTTCATTCCATATCCCGTCGTTATTAGAGCCTTTTATCCTGAGTGTATATATTCCCGGGTTTAAGTTCGTGTAGGTTACCTCCCTTTTCTTTCCGACATAATTCCATTCTTTATCAAAACCTTCTAACATGATAGCGTATTGATTTTTTTCTGGAACGATAAAGTTCAATGCTGAGTATTCAAAACCAATCGTCGTATGTTTATATGATAAAACAACTTCTTTGGTTAAATTAATATGTTTTTTTAGGGGTGAGTCTTTTGTCCCGATTTTAACACTCTTGTTGAAGAGCAGAAATTTAGTAATTATCACTAGTGGTATGTATGAATTTTCCGTTAGACTGTCCGGATGAAAGACATTGAATCCGTTTTTGCCTCCGAAATACATTCTACCGTCCTTGTCTTTGCAGTAGGAACGTGGTCTAAATTCATCTCCCTGAAGCCCGTCGCCAATGTCATAATTTTTGAAAACAGGATTTTCGGGAAGATTTATTCCGTTTATGAATTTTGATATTCCTTTGTTAGTACTTATCCACAGATTTCCATGATCGTCTTCTAATATTCCATTGATTTGATTGTTTGGTAGGCCATGCTCCTGATTATAATGGCTAAAGGTGCTGTCTTCACGGTTAAATACATTCAGTCCTCCAACGGTGCCTATCCATAAGTTTTTCTTACTGTCTTCGAAGAACATATTGGCGCCGTCGTAACTAATGCTCTTAAGGTTATTTCTATCGTGTGAGAAATGTATGAATTTTTTTGTTTTTTTATCAAACAATTCGACCGTCATACTTGAAGACAACCAGATTTCACCGTAACTGCTTTCGAACAGCGTTCTTACCCAGTTATCTGTTATAGTGCTTTCATCATAATCGTCATTTATATATCTTTTAAAAGTTTTGTTTTCGCGGTTAAATAAATTCAATCCCCCACCCATGGTGCCGATCCATAAATCGCCATCCCGGTCTTCGAGTATTGCGAACATATTGTTGGATCCAATGCTAGTGCTGTCATTCGGATCATGTTTGAAACGGGTAAATGTATTTGTTTTACTATTGAATAAATTTAATCCTCCGGACCATGTTCCGATCCAGAGGTTGCCCTTACTGTCTTTTTTAAGTGCGCATATAGAATTGGATCCTAAGCTTTTATTGTCGTTTGGTTTCTTAACGAAATGCTTAAATGTTTTATTCTTTTTGTCGAATAAATTCAAGCCACCGTCGGTACCAATACATAAATAATCGCCGTCATCAAGAAGTGCATTAACGAAATTGTTGCTTAGGCTGTTGGGATTGTTTTGTTTTCGGTTGTAATGTTTGAATTTTTTTGTTAATTTATTGTACATATTTACGCCATCGCCATAAGAGCCTACCCACATACTGCCATTACGGTCTTCATAAAGGGAATAAATAGAATTATATGAGAGGCTGGTATTGTCATCAGGATTGTTTGTATAATGGTAAAAAACACAGTTGTCTTCTTCGAAACTATTTAAATCGATAATGTCCAATCCTCCATTTTGGATGCCGATCCACAAACGGCCTTCTTTATCCTCCTTAAGAGCTAAAACGAAACCGCTGCTTATACTTTCCTGGTTGCCTGGGTTGTTCGTGTAGTTGATGAAAGTGCTTTTTTCGGGCACGTCTTTATTATATTTAAGTAAACTTAATCCAGCTTGAGTCCCTACCCATATTCTATTTTTACTGTCTATGCATAACGCTTGAATATTACTGTTGGCTATAGTGTTTTTGTCGTTTTCGTTATGTCTGAAACGGGTAAACTCGTAGGTTAAAGTATCCAGCAAATTCAACCCATCTGAAGATCCGATCCAAATATTGCCATTATTATCCATTAAAACACTAGTTAGTTCGAAGCTGCTTAGACTATTTGTATCGTTTTCATCAGGTAAAAAAGAAGTAACACTGTCATTTTTTGGATTATATAAATATAAACCACTGTTGCGACTGGCCATGAATATTCTTCCGTCTTCAAGTTCTAAAAAATTGGCGATTCTCCTTCTAGAAAGCGGAACATTGTAGATGAAGCGGTCATTGTCCCTGTCGTAGAGGTTTAATCCGTTTTCTGTGCCTACCCATAAATTTCCGCTTTTATCTTCATATATAGATTCGATGGCGTTATTACTGATACTATTTTTGTCTTCAGGGTTATTTTTATAAACAGTAAAGTTATAACCATCATACTTGTTTAATCCTTCGTTTGTACCAAACCATATGAATCCGTATCGATCCTGGCATATCGATTTTACCCAGCTTTGTGACAGCCCGTCCTTTACTTTTAGATGCTGGAATTCGATCTTTTGACGAGATGCATATATATTGTTATATTGAAAGAATATAATCACAAACAATAATCTTCTAAGAATACTTGACATATTATATCTCATATTTTTTGTTCCTAAAAAAAGCATTCCAAAAATCAAGTAACTGAATATCAAAGTCTTAATTTTTTCGAATTAGCAAATCTGTAAGTGTAAGTAAAATTTATTTTACAAAATTAGTTCTTCGGCCTACGCTAACCGAAAACGGCAATAAATTGCACGAATAACACAAGTTTTTTTGTTTTAGCGGCTGGGGGAAGGAAGAAATAATTTTGCATTTTTATATGTAATTTTACTATTTGAATTTTAATATTTAATTTATCGACGGGGCTTGACAAAGAAATGTATCATATTATATTAACAACGGGCAGTAGCTCAATTGGGAGAGCGCCTCCCTCGCACGG
>CAYRCN010000021.1:0-14777 GCA_964422805.1 uncultured bacterium
CGTAGATAGAGAAATACCAAAGTTCGTGGAATATATAAAGTATTTAGGTGCTCCGGTTGGTATCTTGACAATGTGGTTGCTTATGTCCGTTATTATCTGGTTTCTTGCGAATTCTTTCGGAGCGGATTGGGATTTTACCAAAGCGCTCGACCTGTATGCTTACTCTTCTGTTGTACAGGTTATAAGGACTCTACTGACTACCGTTATTATTTTAATTCGAGGTATTCCCAATATAATGACTTTTAAAGATTTGAATGTCGCTACCGGTCTTAATCTATTATTCCGTCCCGAGAATCCAAGACTTTATGCTCTTTTATCGGGAATAGAAGTTTTTGCAATATGGCAGTTTTTATTGATCGCCTATGGTGTTTCAGAAATTACCGGCATACCAAAGAAGAAAGCAGCCTGGGTTAGCGTAATAACCTATCTGATAACGCTTGGATTTGGTGTAATATTCGCAAGAAAGGGGATGATGTGATTTTATTTATATTGCTGTCTCTTAATTTAACATTAGAGGATGCAATCGAAATGGGACTAAAGGAGAATCCTACTTACCTGCAGGCAAAGAAGCAATTCATGATAACACAGAAGATAAACGCTTCTGCATATTCGACTCTTCTCCCTTCGGCATCAGCAGCGTATGTAGAAGCCCGGACTCGTTCAAGACTTGAGGGATTGGAAATTTATGACTCAGTGGATAGTTATTATAACGTTCGAATGGAATGGGATTTAACTCCCGGTGATTTCTTAAATGCTTTCTCGGCTCACTATGGGAATAGCTCAGCCTATTTTTCTTATATGGAGACGAGAAATCAAACGATATATGATATCGTTTCCCAGTATCTCAACACACTCAAACTCGAAAAATTATTTGAGAGCAAAGAAACTGCTGTAAGACGCACAGAGAATAATTTGAGGCTTATCGAAGAGAAAAAACGCCTTGGTTCAGCTTCGAACGCGGAAGTTCTTCAGGGAAAAGTTAACAATTTGCAGGCGCAGTATGATCTTATGGAAACGGAGAAAGATCGTAAGGTCTATCTGCTCTACCTTAAGAAATTAATCGGATTCGAGGCAAGGGATTCCCTTTTATTGGAGGAGCCAAAAGTCGATTTTAAAATACCTGAAAGGGATTCCATTCTGATTTTAGCTATGGATAAGGACCCTCTTGTTAATGAGTATAGTTCGGAAGTGAAAAAAGCGAGATTTGATTTTACAAACACCTCTATGAACAGCCTTTTTACCGTTTCTTTCGGAGCTCTATATCAATATCAGGATTCAAGAAGTCCGAGTCCCTCTCTTTTGCACGACAATTATGATTATTCAATAGGATTTTCCATATCTATACCTTTATTTACCGGGTTTTCAAGAGTAAATGATATGATTATAGCCGAAATGAGAGTAGATTTAGCCGAGTTAAAATTAGAAGAAAGAGAAAAAGAATTAAGCATATCTGTTGAAGAAGACTATATGTTGTATGAAGAAGCAGGGAAAAAGCTTCAGCTGGCAGAGACCACCTTAAAATTTGCCGAGGAAAGTTATACGGCAGCGAGTGAAAGGTACCGTCTGGGAGAGTCCTCGATGATTGAATTATTGGGGGCAGAGGAAGACTTGCTAAGGGCTCAGTATTCCCTGACCGAAGCCCGATTTGACTGGTATCTTTCTCTGTACAGATTGAAAAGGCTCATGGGGAGGTTATATGAAGAGTAAGAAAAAACTAATAATTGCAGCTTCTGTAATTATAATACTCGCTATTATAATCATAGCCAATGTGAGGAAGGGAGGGGGTGTAAACGTAGAAGCCTCAAAAGTTGAGAGGGGAAAAATAGAAGAGATTGTTTCTGCTCCCGGAGAAATTCAAGCAAAAGAAGAAAGAAAGATTAACGCAGAGGTTACTGCAGAAGTAGTTGAATTATTCGTAGAGGAAGGTGATTGGGTTAGTAAAGGGCAAATACTGGTGAAGTTGGATTCGACGGAGCAGTTCGCAGCATACCAGAGAGCCGTGGCTAATGTAGGTGCGCAGAGAGCCGATCTTGAATTCAAAAGAGAACAATTGAGAAGAAAGAAAGAGTTATACGAGAAGGGTCTGATTTCCAGGGAAAACTTCGATAATATTGCCACAGATGTAGAGCTCGCGGCGAGCAATCTTGAAAATGCAAGGACAGAATTAGGAAGAGCCAAAAGGAGTCTTGAAAGGACTACTATCCGTTCTCCCATACCGGGAACCGTGATGGAAATAAACAAAAAAGAAGGAGAAGTTGTCGTTGCGGGAACCATAAACAATCCCGGCTCTATAATATTAACGATTTCGGACCTTGAAGAAATGGAAATGGTTGCGGACGTAAACGAGAGTGAAATACCTCTAATATCGATCAAAGATACAGCCAGAATCACAGTGGATGCTTTTACGGATACCACATTTATCGGTGTTGTTTACTATAAAGCAAGTATGCCAAAAGAAGCGAGTTCCTCAGCAGCAGTTGAATTTGAAGTAAAAATATCGATTCCCCATCATTCCGGAATGCTGCCTGGCATGAGTGCAGATTGTGAAATAATTACTGCAAAGAAAGACAGCGTTCTGCGTATTCCACTTCAAGCCCTCGTTACTAAAGATAAAAAAAGCGGAGTTTATAGGATAGAAGAGGGTAAAACAAAATTCGTAGAAGTCAAAACGGGAATCACCGAAGGGATGAGGGTCGAAATACAGGAAGGATTGGAGGAAAATGATCTGATTGTTTCCGGACCTATAAAAACCTTGATGAATCTTACTGATAATCAGAAAGTAATATGGGAAGAGAAAAAGGAAGAAGCAGCTAAGGAAGGAGAAGCTACGGGAAAAGAAACACCGGAAGAAAAAAGTGAACCCGAAAAGGAAGATAAACCTACTAATGCTGAAGAAGGCTTAGAGGATAATTGAAATGTTCAGAAGTTTTCTATTCGAAATTTTACGCTCGGCTGTCGAATCGATTAAAGCTAACAAACTCCGGAGCCTGCTTACCACTCTCGGTATTGTAATAGGAGTTACGACTGTGATAGGTGTGATGTCTGTTATTTCGGGGTTTAGAAAATACATAGCCACCAGTTTTTCTCAACTGGGTGCAAACGTTATCTACGTAAGCAAACATCCCTGGTTCGCTAACGTGAGCAGGAAAGAATGGCTTGAAATTTTAAAGAGGAAAGATATAGGAATAAAGGAATACCAGGCTCTAAAAGAATACGGGACTACTTTTAAATACATATCTCCACTTGACAGAATAAATTTGGAGATAAGGAGGGGAGAGAAAGAAGCCTCTGATGTTACAGTACACGGTGTCTATGAAGATTTTTCCAGAATACTTAATCAAGGCGTAGAACTTGGACGTTTCCTCTCAAAAGATGATATAAAATACAAAAGGCACGTTTGTGTTTTAGGCCAGGATGTGGTGAACTCTCTATTTCCGGAAGAAAACCCTATTGGCAACAAATTGAAAATTCAAGGTCGACAGTATCAAGTAATTGGAATTCTCGAAGAGCGTGGAGAAATGATGGGCAACAGTATGGATAATGTTGTGATGATTCCTTTTACAACGATGACTGAATTTACTGGTAGAAATAAGACTATTAATGTAGTTGTATATGCGGAAGACAAAGAAAAAGCAACGGAGGAAATAAGATGGATTTTACGAGGAGTTCGTAATTTAAAACCCGGTGAAGAAGACGATTTTTCGCTTAATTCTTCTGAAGCATTAATAAAACAATTCAATCAATTAACCGGAACCTTTTTGTTAATTTCGATCG
Organism: uncultured bacterium; assembly: GCA_964422805.1. Lineage (GTDB taxonomy): Bacteria > Hydrothermota > UBA3072 > UBA3072 > UBA3072 > JAFGHJ01. The sequence goes on from CAYRCN010000021.1 coordinate 3,775, forward strand.
CGATCGCAGGTATTTCTTTAGTCGTCGGCGGTATTGGAATAATGAACATAATGCTTGTTTCGGTATCGGAAAGAACAAGGGAAATAGGAGTCAGAAAAGCGATAGGGGCGAAATCGGGCGAAATTCTGGGACAATTCCTTATGGAATCAGTGGTTATTTGTTTGGTGGGCGGATTTTTTGGTATCTTTCTAGGAGCATCACTTACAAAAATAATCTCAATTGTGAGTCATGGGAATGTCCCTTTTAATATCCCGATATGGTCGATCTTCCTTGGCTTTGGTTTTTGTTGTGGTATAGGAGTTTTCTTCGGATATTATCCGGCGAGAAAAGCTTCAAAGCTGAGCCCCGTGGAGGCGCTTCGTTATGAGTGAGCTGATTAAAATGAAAGATGTAACAAAAGTTTATCCTCTTGGGGAGACTGAAGTTCATGCGCTCCGAGGGGTAAATGTCTCTATAAAAAAGGGAGAATTTATTTCGATAATAGGACCTTCCGGTTCGGGTAAATCTACGCTGATGCATATAATTGGATGTCTGGACGTAGCGACTTCCGGTTCTTATTTTCTGAGGGGCAAAGATGTAAACAAAATGGACGGGAATCAACTTGCTGATATAAGAAAAGAATTTATAGGGTTCATCTTTCAGGATTTTTATCTATTACCCGATGTGTCTGCCTGGTATAATGTTTCTCTGCCAATGATATATAATAGGGTGGCACCCAAAGAAAGAAAAGAAAAGGCTGTAAGGATTCTGGAGAGCGTGGGTCTTGGGGATCGGGTGGATCACCTTCCGAATCAGCTTTCGGGAGGGGAACGTCAGAGGGTGGCAATCGCTAGAGCTCTTGCCAACGAACCGGAAATTATAATAGCGGATGAACCTACCGGTAATCTCGATTCCGTACGCGGAGAAGAGATTCTCGAAATACTATCAGATTTACATGAAAAGGGGAAAACAATCATAATTGTTTCGCATGAAAAGTATGTAGCTGAGCGAGGTAAGAGAAAAATATATCTTAAGGACGGTAGGGTTGAAGGGAAAGGCTAAAAGTAGACCAGGTTTATTAATCATAAACTGGCAGGATTGGACTAACCCTTTATCGGGCGGAGCAGAAGTACACCTGCATGAAATATTCAGGAGGATAACGGGTGATTTCAATATTTCTCTTCTATGTACCCATTTTAGAAATGCGCCAGAGACCGAAAACATAGACGGAATCAAAATTTACAGGGTTGGTTCGAGAAACACTTTCAACTTCTATGTACCCAAAGCGTACAGAAATATAAGGAAAGACGGGAAAATCGACCTGGTAATAGAAGACTTAAATAAAATTCCATTCTTCGGCGGAAAGTTTATCCGGGAAAAGAGAATTGCTCTCATTCATCATCTATTTGGGAAAGTTATATATACCGAAACCAATCCGATTGCTGCTTCTTATGTTTATTTCACCGAAAAACTTATCCCAAAATTCTATAAAGATATTCCGATTGTTGCGATATCTGAAAGTTCAAGGAGCGAAATAGTTGGAATGGGCATTCCCGGGAAAAATGTTAAAATAATATATAATGGGGTAGATCTAAAGAATTACCAATCTAAGGCTAAAAAGAGTCCCTACCCCACAATCATTTGCTTGAATAGAATGAAAAAGTATAAGAGAATGGATATTTTAATCAACTCTATTCCCAGCGTTTTGAAGTCGATACCTGATTTGAAAGTTATTATGGTGGGAGACGGGGATGACCTTCCCCGTTTGAAAGAAATTGCCCGTAGAAATAAAACAGAAAGAGCAATTAAATTTACCAGTTTTGTTTCAGCCGAAAAAAAGGCCGATTTACTTGCAAGTTCGTGGGTTGCGGTGAATACTTCTCCAAAAGAAGGATGGGGTTTGACTTCTATAGAAGCGCAAATTAGCAGTACGCCCTCAATCGTACCCGATTCGCCCGGCTTACGAGAAACTGTAAAAAACGGCGTTAGCGGATATATTTATCCTTTTGGCGATACAAAGATGCTGTCTGAGATTCTTATAAAAGTATTAAAGGATAGAAAATTAGTTGTAGAGATGGGCAGGCAAGCTAGAAAATGGGCAGCGAATTTTTCCTGGGATGGGTCAGCGAAAAAGATGAAAGAGTTTATAAACATGCAACTTAAAGGAAGTTAGATTTATATTTAGATAAAATCGGAGGAAATATGAAGAGCATAAAATTGGCTTCTCTGTATTTTATAATGGCATATATAATAAGTACAATAGTAAGTTTTGCCGCTTACTACTTCAAACTTGCCGGGATATGGATAGTTATGTTTGCCTTGGTCGCTTTAATTTTCGGCTATTTTTTTTACGCCTATCTGAAGAATACAAAATGCGATTTAGCAAGATCCCTTAAAGAGACGAATTTATTGATAGTGTTCTGGATTCTGGCTTCCCTACTGCTTGATGGTATCGTATATATTATAATAATTCCTTTGTTGTATGGTTATAATCCAACCTTGGTTTTCTTCACGGACCAGATTTCATGGCTATGCTTTAATTATGGAATGATTATAATAGTGGGATACATCAGTAGATATATTTATATAAGGGAGTTGAAAAAGCAAAAAATTCGTAAATAATTGGGAGCAGATTAAAAAAAATTTTTATAATTTTATAGAGAAGGAGGTTTTTATGTATAGTTTGTTGTTATTTTCTGTGGTTACCTTACTGGGGGATATCCAAGCAGGAAAGGAGTCATCTCTATCTAATTATAAAACAATAAGAAGCTCTTCTCATTCGAACTTAGCAAAATTGAGAAACAGGGATAGCGGGGATTCAGCCCGGGGGCAACTTTCGAGTGAAAGACCCGATTCTTCTAATATGAGATTTGTGGGTAGTTGGCCCTTTGGTACTAACCTTGCCGTGGAGGTTGATTCGGCAAGGAATCTCATATTCTCTGGTTCCGGAGGCGGAGTTTATATCCTTGATGTCTCTGAACCTTCAAGCCCTGTTAAGCTATCCGAGAAAATTCATACACGAGGTCTTGCCGAAGGATTGTTTTATGAAGAACCTACCCAGAGACTTTATATCGCAGCGAATGAAGCTGGTCTTGAGATATGGGATGTAGCCGATCCCATAAATCCTGAGAAGTTGGGTACATACAATACACCCGGTTTAGCATGGGGCGTAGCGGTTGCGGGGAATTATGCATACGTAGCAGATGCTGATTCAGGTTTCCGGGTGGTAGATATATCAAACCCTTCAAATCCAACTGAGGTGGGTTGTTGTGATATCCCCGATTATGCATATGAAGTAGCGGTTACCGGTGATTATGCATACGTCGCAGATGGAGAGGCCGGTCTCCGGGCGATAGATATATCTAATCCCTCGAATCCAACTGAAGTGGGTAATTGCGGTACGTCCTATCAGTCACATGACGTAGTGATTTCCGGGGGTTACGCGTACGTTGCAGATATACTTGGTCTCCAGGTAATAGATATCTCCTCGCCATCAAACCCCTCTGCGGTGGGTTATTGCGGGACTCCCGGCTTGGCATATAGTGTAGCGGTTTCTGGTAATTATGCATATGTCTCAGATGGATATGGAGGTCTCAGAGTTATAGACATCTCGACTCCCTCAATTCCCTCTGAAGTGGGTTCTTGCAATACAACCGACCATGCATGGGGTGTAGTGGTTGCCGGTAGTTATGCATACGTTGCAGATCGGGCGGCTTTTATTACTGTAGTAGACATATCGACACCTTCTGACCCAACTTTTTTAGTTTCAGGCTTCGATTACTACGAGCCACCAGGTTTAGCGTATGACGTAGCAATCTCCGGTAATTATGCATACGTGGCAGATGACTTTGGCGGTTTAAGGGTGATAGATATATCCGACCCCTCAAATCCAACTGAGGTGGGTTGTTGTGGTACATGGTGGGATGAGGCATATGACATAGCGGTTTCTGGTAATTATGCATACGTGGCAGCTTTTGGTCTCAGTGTGATAGATATATCCGACCCCTCAAATCCAACTGAGGTAGATTTAGAAGAAACTTTCATTGAAGCAGAGGGAGTGGCGGTCTCCGGGAATCATGCTTACGTCGTAGGTTCCGAATTCGTTGTGGTAGATATATCCAACCCTTCAAAACCAAGAGAGGTAGGTTATTGTGGTTGTACTTTTCCAACAGACGTAGCGGTCTCCGGAGGTTATGCATACGTTGCGGATAATGATTGTCTCCGGGTGATAGATATCTCAATTCCTGGAAATCCGACTGAGGTGGGTTCTTGCGATATATACGGGATAAAGGACGTAGCGGTCTCCGGAAGTTATGCGTACATTGCAGATAATTACTACGGCCTACGGATAATAGACATCTCCACTCCATCAAATCCTGTCGAAGTAGGTTCTTGCAATATAATAACCCCTTTGGGTGTAGCGATCTCCGGTAATTATGCATACGTAGCAGCTGAATATGGTGGGCTACGGGTGATAGATATATCTAACCCCTCAAACCCAACTGAGGTCGGTTCTTATTATACTGTTCTACAGGCATTTGGCGTAACGGTTGATGATAATTATGTCTACGTGGCAAATGGTGTTACCGGTTTACAGATATATGAAAATCTACTTGCAGGTGTAGAATTAGAAGATATTGATAAAGAAAAATTCCTGAGAATCACTCACAATCTTTTTGCGGAAACTGCTAAAGTGCAATTGCAGGGAGTAAAATTTCCGATGACACTTAATGTATATGATTTAACCGGAAGAGTAAGAGAAAAGACGGTAATTTATAATTCCTATCCTGTAACGATTGGCGCCGACTTGAAACCCGGGATTTATTTCGTAAGTGTAAAAGGTTTTAAATCGGAAAAGGTAACGAAATTGAGATAAAAAAATATAAAGAGAGGGTTTATTGGATTTGCTGAGTTTGTAGCGTTTTTAGCTTTTGGAGCGTTCTTTGAGCCAGAGGGTGATTGTCTTTTAAAAGCTCGAGAATTTTTATTAAAATAAGGAGGTTTTTATGTATAGTTTGTTGTTGTTTCTTGTGATTTCGTTACCAGAAAATATTCAAACGGGGAAAAACTCATCTTCGTTTAATCATAATCCGATAAGGCGTATTTCTCATACGAACCTCGGGAAATTGGAAAACAGAGGTATCCGGGAATTGGCCCGGGGACAACTTTCGAGTGAAAGATTCGATTCTTTGAATGTAGAATTTGTGGGCAATTGGCCCTTTGGTACTTGCCGTGCCGTGGAGGTTGATTCGGTGAGAAAGCTCGCGTTCTCTGGTTCCGGAGGCGGAGTTTATATCCTTGATGTCTCAGAACCTTCAGATCCTGTTAAATTATCAGAAAAAATTCACACAAGAGGTGTTATTGGGGAATTGTTTTATCAGGAATCAACCCGGAGGCTTTTTGTCGCGGCGAACGGAGCTGGTCTTGAGATATGGGATGTAGCTGATCCCACAAATCCTGAGAAATTAAGTCTTTACCCAACACCCGGTTTAGCATGGGGTGTAGCAGTTGTAGAAAGTTATGTATACATAGCAGCTGCGGATTCCGGGCTCCGGGTGATAGATATATCCGACCCCTCAAATCCAACTGAAGTTGGTTATTGTCATATACCCGATGAAGCTTGTAATGTATCGGTTTCCGGTGATTATGCATACATAGCAGCTGCGGATTCCGGGCTCCGGGTGATAGATATATCTACTCATTCAAATCCAACCGAGGTAGGATGTTGCAGTGTGCCCAATGAGGTCTCTGACGTAGTGGCCTCCGGAAATTATGCATACCTGTTGGCTGGATGTTTTCTCCGAAAAATAGACGTATCCGATCCCTCAAACCCAATTGAGACGAGTTTTTATGAAACACCAGAGGACGCATCTGGGCTCGAGGTTTTTGGAAATTATGCGTATGTAGCGGATAGTGATTCCGGTCTCCATATTATCGACATATACATCCCTTCAATTCTCTTTGAGGTAGGAGTTTACAATACACCTGGGATTGCATTTGATGTAGCGATATTAGATGATTATGCATTCGTAGCAGATGGATCATCTGGTGTTCGGGTGATAGATGCTCTTGACCCTTTTGACCCGTTTGAGGTGGGTTTTTATCAAACCCCCCATTATGCAGCTGATATAGCAGTCTTCGGTGATTATGCATATGTAGCGAATAATGAGGCTGGTATCCGGGTGATAGATATATCTAACCCCTCAAACCCAACTGAAGCGGGTTTTTGTGATACACCCGGTTGGGCAGAGGGCGTAGCGGTCTCCGGTGATTATGCATGCGTTGCGGATTACTTTGGCGGTCTCCGTGTAATAGACGTCTCTACACCCTCAAACCCAACTGAAGTGGGTTCTTGCGATATATCCTTGGCAAGTAGCGTAGCGGTTTCCGGTGATTATGCATACATGTTGGCTTTAGATGATCTCCGGGTGGTCGACATCTCTGACCCCACAGACCCAATTGAAGTGGGTAGTTGCTATACATACGATGATGCACATGACGTAGCGGTCGTCGGAAGTTACGCTTACGTGGTAGCTGGCAGTTACCTCCGGGTAATAGACGTCTCCAACCCATCAAGTCCAACAAAGCTGGATTTTGGATATTATGAAATACTTGGCGATGCATCTGGAATCGCGGTCCTTGGGAGTTATGCATACATAGCAGCTGCAGACTCTGGGCTCTGGGTGATAGACATCTCTCAACCTGAGCATCTCTTTGAGATGGACTATTATATTCCAGAATCACCCGGTTTGGCAGAGGGCGTAGCAGTGTCCGGAAATTATGCATACCTAGCACATGGGGTTTTTGGCCTCCGGGTAATAGATATATCTACTCCTTCAAGTCTAACTGAAGTAGGTTATTACGATACACCCGCTTTGGCAAAGGACATAGCTGTTTCGGGTAATTATACATACGTTGCAGATAGCTGGGCCGGTTTACAGATATATGAAAATCTACTTGCAGGTGTAGAATTAGAAGATATTGATAAAGAAAAATTCCTGAGAATCACTCACAATCTTTTTGCGGAAACTGCTAAAGTGCAATTGCAGGGAGTAAAATTTCCGATGACACTTAATGTATATGATTTAACCGGAAGAGTAAGAGAAAAGACGGTAATTTATAATTCCTATCCTGTAACGATTGGCGCCGACTTGAAACCCGGGATTTATTTCGTAAGTGTAAAAGGTTTTAAATCAGAAAAGGTAACGAAATTGAGATAGAAATGTTTAGAAAGGTGCCTGGATTATTAGAGTTCATGCATTTGAAACGTTAAGGCTTCAGCCTCGCAAATACGATAAAAAGAGATTGCATAATGCTGGCTTAGTATAGAAGAAGAATTTGTAATGAAAACTCTAATATTTTTCTAAAAAAACTAAATTTTCTTCTCTGTGGTTAAGCTTAAATGTTCAGTCGCCAGATAGAGAAATTCAGGACCGAAGCAAAACTTACCCAGAGAATATAAGGAATTAATAAGGCTCCTGCCACCCATGATATTCGGAAGAAAAGGATAATCGATATTAATATAGCAGCCCATAGGAATATAATTTCAATAAAAGCGGCGAAAGGCGACTCGAGTCCGAAGAACAGATAAGACCACAGTGCATTTAAGACAAGTTGGAGAGCAAAAACAGCAACTGCTATTTTTATACCTTTTTCATTCAATCCTTTTCGTAAGACCAAAAACAAAGCGATGCCCATAAGTAAGTATAACGTTGTCCAGACAGGAGCAAAGACCCAATTAGGTGGTCTAAATGTCGGTTTATTTATATTCGCATACCAGGTTGGTATAGCGGGAGTGGTGAATATAGAACCAATAAAGCCGGCAAGCTGACAGATGATTACACTTGAAAAAAGTATTAGAATTTCACTTAATTTGCTTCTCTGCATTTTTCCTCCTTAAAATTACCTTGCTATTAAATCTTCCGTAAATGAAGAAATCGTTCCCTCGATATTCCAGATTCGCAGTTTCATATTGTCTTTATGCCCTAAAAGTTCATCCATTTCTTCGTTTAGCAGACGCAGTTCGCTTGAAGTGATAGAAATCGGCTGATGCGGGAGTTCGATTTTTTCTAATGGGATGCCCGGGAAATGTCTTAATAATTCTGGAGTCAGTACCAGTAATTCCATGGAGGTGTATCCTTCTTCTGTATTCATAATTTTAACCGGATAAAATAAAAAATCCGTTTTAAATCTGTATTGTATTGCGTCATTCGTTTTTATCTCATTATCTAAAGATACGACATCGAAAACGAACCATGTAAAAGTTTCTTCCAGATATTCATCGACAACTTTCTTAAGGCCCTCGGGTATTTCAGGATTTTTGACGCCCAAAGAATCGAGGTATTTTTTTACCCACTTAACAAAACCATCTTTATTCAAAACATGGGCTACGGAAATATCATGTGCTCCGATTTTTTCATGAAAGGTAATTTCTCCTGCCGGTTCTATTACTCTTTCTTTCCCTCCGTTTCTCTTTGATATGAGTACGTTCTGCAGCCTTATTTTTTCATTTATGAGATCGGTAGCTTTTCTGAACGTTTCTATATCGCCTTTTTTAACGGCAGGTTCGTTCGGTAAAGGAAGAACTTCGAGGACTTCGGTGGAGTCGGAAGCTTTCATATCTGTTGTAAGAAGGAGTATCTCTTCTGTTCCGTTCCAGGCGATCATCGCCCTTTGAGTGGGTTCGAAAATCTTGATATCCGGTCGAAACGGAATAGAACCACGGTCTGCGAAAATTGGTAAGCTCAGAAACAATATAAAAACAAATAACTTTTTCATTTTATTCAACCTCCAAATAATTTTGAGATACCTTGAAATTCACAGTTACGTAAAATCATAGCAAATTCCGCAGTTGCTGACACAAGTGCAGGTATAGCTTTGGGGTACAGCTCTTTAATAATCTTTCACTTCGGTCCAAGCCTTACTCCTTCTTCTTTGATTTCCGCAGGAGGTAATTGAAAATTGATTGTTGTCGTCGAATCGGCTACAACGATAACATCGTTTACGGTAACCCATTCATACCGAAACATCCTCGCTTGGACAGAATAACTTCCGGGTGGAACATTCGAAATAGTGTACAATCCATTTATGTCAGCTGCGGCACCTATATTTCTTTCCATAATAAGAACGGGGGCACCGTGCAAAGCTTTTCCTGTTTCTTGATCTTCTACTTTGCCGAATATTTTCCCTGTACCTTCGGCAGAGCCTGTGTCTACATCTGCAGCTTTTTCGGATATTTTACCTGTACATTCGACGAGTAAAATTATGCTCAATAAAATAATAAGCAAATAAAATCTAAGTTTCATAATACCTCCTTAAAAATGCTTTTGCTTATTAAAAGTAAACAAATTAATAATTAAGTCAAGAATTTTCTTTAATTGTTGTGTTATATTTTATTTTTTTTGTTTAGTTTTTTTTGAAAAATTATTTCAAAAGTATCATTTTACCGCAGGAGGAAGATTCGGGTGTGTCTAATCTATACAAATAAATCCCACCTGGATATTTGCCTGCATCCCAATATACCTCGTGAGTTCCGGAGTTCTGTTCTTTATTAACCAACGTCTCTATTTCTCTTCCCATTAAATCATAAATTCTTAACGTAATAAACTCCTTCTTTGGAATCGTATATTCAATGATTGTTACTGTATTAAAAGGGTTCGGACTGTTTTGTTTTACCTTACATACGGATTCGTTTTTCTTTTTCTCGGGGAGCCCAGCAGGCTCGTCCAGTCTGTTATAAACTTTTTCCGGGCCGAAAGGTTCCAGTTGACCCCCATCTTCCGAAAAAACCGATACGCCTGAATACTCGATTGTTACATTGTCACCTTCCCGAATAGTATCTGAAAGCTGTAACACAAGTGTTGTCGAATCATTAGAGCTTACTTCGATATTCTCTATAGGAATATCGATTAAAACATTTTGATTGACGATGAATTCAGAATTGGCGTTTTCAGGCTTTAGCATTTTCTTATTAAAAGCCACATGAATTTCACCTCCGATTGAATCGACCGCAGCAGAATAAAAAATCGGAGAAGAACCCGGAGGATAATCGGAAATATCAGTAATCCCATATCCGTATTCAAATAATGGTTCGTATATAGCATCGCCAAAATTGATTGGAATGTTTTCCATTTCTGCAGGCCAGCTATGGGAGAGAAGCCCTGATGGATTGTAATCGCCGAATAAAACATCGGTGATTCCGTTTCCTTCTGTTCCCGGCAGCCATGCCGCTATAATAGCGTCAGAATATGGAATAATAGATTCGATAATTAAAGGTCTTCCCGAAATCAAGATAACGATAACGGGTAAACCTGCGTTCTTAATATTCCTGATCAAATTAATTTGTGATACCGGTAAACTTAAATCATATCTGTCGCCGTACATTTCTGCGTAAGGGGTCTCGCCTATAGTCACGACAGCAATATCAGCTGATGTATCGATCGATGTTCCATCTCTTGAATACGTGAAATCCGCGCCGGGCGCTGCTTCCTGTATGGCTTCCCATATTGTAGTTCCTAAGGTGATATCACCACTGCCGCCAGTCCAGTAGATAGTCCATCCTCCGCATTGGTATCCGAGATTGTCAGCGTGTTCTCCCGCGAGGAAAATATTGATGTTTTCTTTAGATATAGGTAATATTCCATCCTTTTTTTTCAGTAAAACTAAGGATTTTCGTACTGCCTCACGAGCGACTTCTCTGTGAGCTTCGGTTCCGATTGAATCTAATAGGCTTCGGTCGGCGTATGGCCTTTCAAATAATCCCATTTTAAATTTAATTCTTAAAATACGCCTTACCGCGTCGTTAATTCTACTCGTATCAACATTACCCTGTTCTACAAGATCTATTAGTGTATTGTGAAATTCAATATAGTTAAAGGGAGTCATAGCCATATCTATTCCGGCATTTATAGCCGTTTCGATGTTGTCCGCGTAAGAACCGCCCAATTGTTCTATTCCTTCCCAGTCCGATACAACAAAACCTTCAAATCCCAATTCCTGCTTTAGAACGGTATCTATTAAATAGG
>CAYRCN010000022.1:0-14552 GCA_964422805.1 uncultured bacterium
TGGCATGAAGGTGTAATCGGAATCGTGGCTTCAAAAATTGTTGAAGAATTTAATATGCCTACGATTCTTATAGCAGAAAAAGATGAGATTTGCCGGGGTTCGGGTAGAAGTGTTCCTGGTTTTAATATTACTTCTTCTCTTAAGGAATTATCGTCGTTTTTGGAGGAATTTGGCGGTCACGCCCAGGCTTGTGGAATATCTATTAGAAAGGAAAATATCAATGGTTTTAAAGAAGCTTTTAACAAGGAAGTTATGAGGATTTTAAAAGATAGAGTTGAGGAGAGAGAACTTTTGGTAGATTTTCCGCTTTCTATTAGTTTTGTTGATGAGGAGTTAGTAAAAAGCCTTGAGTCTCTGGCTCCTTTCGGTGTGGGTAATCCGGCACCTGTTTTTGCCGCGTTAGATATCGAGTTAGCAGGTATTCCAAATATTGTTGGAAAAAATCATTTGAAATTTACTGTAAAAGATGCTAATAAATATATCTCCTGTATTGGTTTTTCTCTCGGGGATCAAATCGATTTATTAAGAAATTCAAAGAAGTTTAGCATAGCTTATTCACCGTTTATAGATGATTGGAATGGAGCAGTTTCACTTAAAATTCATGACATAAAATTTTAAAATAGAAACCAGTGATTGAAAATCAAAAAAATGGAGGGTAGAACCAACCCTCCATTTTTTTATCTTAGTTTAAACTCGATCTATTTTATTGGTATTAAGATTTTTACTCTTTCTCCGGTGTTTTCGTTTACAATGAGGTATATTCCGCAGTTAACTTTTTCGCCCTGTGTATCTTTTAAATCCCAGCTGTCTCCGGTTAATCTGGTTATCTCTCTTCCAGCTATATCGTAGACAGTCGAGCCTGCGGAGCTTAGTTTTACCACGCTTCCTGGCAGTACAACTTCACTCCTTATTTTTTCTTTATGCTCTTTAGAATTATCGGCAATTCCGCTGTACCAGGGAGCATCGAACCATAAATTTCCATTCCAATCATTATATACAACTCCGCCTCCCGGTGCAGATCCTCCGGGAGAGTATACTATTTCCGGTATAGAACTGAAAAGTCCTCCGCTTACCCCGGTAGTGTCGTGCCAGTTCGTAGGGTCACTTTCCGAAGACCATCTGAAATAGTTATCATAAGAGAATAAAAATTCTACCCTCGATGTAACACAATAAGCGATGTCCATATATTCATTAGGTGCAACCTCATAGCCTCTTATATCGGAGAGTACCGGTCCGTTGCTTCCCTGTATAATTGTGTCTATGTCGGTGCTCCAGTTATCTCCTCCGTCTACCGAATATTGGTAAAGAAGGTCCCAGCGTTCCGTTACTGCGTTTTTCTGGGAAAAAAGTGTGTAAACAAGTTGTCCGTTATCGGGCTGGGTGGTTGTGGCTCCTATCCTCGGATATCTGATGTCTGCGTTGATGGTGTCTAAAGTCAAGTGCAAGGCTCTCAGAATGTCATCTCCTTCGCCCCTATCTTTATATATCGCTGTAGATAATCTTCTTGAGTTACCGTAAGTATACGAATAAGTTAAATATAAGTTGGAATCGCTTATCGTAAGGTCGCAATCGTTATACCCGTCAGTTGTAGAACGATGTTGGATTTCTGACCAGTTATCTCCTCCGTCGGTCGATTTATCTACAAATAACGAGTCGATGTCACCATCGACGTTATAGATAAATGCCCTGTATAGATGGAAAGGCTCGAAGTCATCGCGAACAAGAACTGGAGAGATAAATTGCCCGGTATATGTCCCTGAGGTATTCAAAATTTGTCTAACCCAGCCATACGTTAAATCTTCGAAAAATTTATGGTATTCAATGCCGTCATAACCGGTGCTCTTATTATATATATGCAATGATGCATACAGCGTATCATTCCTGGTTACAACGAGGTCAATATCTCTTGGTTCCCAGTCGGAGGAAACAAATTCATTGGAGTATATTTTTTCCCAGGTTAAACCGTGGTCCTCGGAACGGAAGAAAACCCAGCCTGGCAAAATGCCAAAACAATATCCTGAATCAACAACGCATGCTACGTACATATCTCCGGTTGTGTAATTGTAATCAGCGGCATAAACTACCATCGGACCAAGAGAATCTTCAATAAGCACATCCGGGGAATCCCAGCGGGAGTCACTCGTAGGAGTCGCGCTTTGCGCCATTAAAAGCAAAAAAATTAATAGGAACATAAAAACCCTCCTTTTTTATTTAAAACGATAAAATTACGCGAAACTTCTTCGGTAATAATTAAAGAAAATACTGTTGAGGACAAAATGTGTTTTATTATATTATTTCTCCTCTTCCGTTAGTATTATTGTAATGATGAACAATTAAATTGTCAAGATATTCTTTGATTGAGCTCTCAGATTTTTTGCCGTTAGCTTTAAAAAAAAACTTGTGTTGATATTGTGATTTAAATTTGGTGATTTAGTGTTTATCTTGACTAATTCGAATAAAATCATAAATTTGGATGGAAAGATTATGAGGTTAAGGAAGATAGAAAAAATTTCCTTTATTATAATAACAGAGAGGGAGAGTAAAAGATGATTTGTTTTTCCATAGCCTTTGGAATTAGTTTTTTACTATCCTTTTTGTTTTCAAAGTTGGCTGCCAGAATAGGTTTGATTGATAAGCCCCAAGGAATTAAAGACCATCCTAAGCCGACACCTTATGGCGGAGGAATCGCAATCTTTCTGGGAACTTTGACTTACTCTTTTTTTAGCAATGATTGGAGAATATTGGTTTTCGGTTTTTCTGTTTTTCTCCTCGGATTCCTGGATGATATACGTCCATATTCAAGATATATAAAACTTTTCTTTCAATTTGCGATAGCGGTATTTACCGTTTGGTTCGGGATAAGAATAGATATCGCTGTTTTGCCCGAATTCGTTAATATAATTTTATCTGTAATCTGGATCGTTGGATTAACAAACGCTTTTAATATAATTGACGTAATGGATGGTATTTCAGCAGGAGTGGGCTTTTTTGCGGCGGTGAGCTTTATTTTTATTTCGGTTTTCGCAGTAGGAACATATCCTGTTGTGGCTGCGGCAATAGCGGGGAGTTGTCTCGGTTTTTTGCCCTTTAATCTGCCTAAAGCGAAGATTTTCATGGGAGATTCAGGAAGCCTTTTTCTTGGATATATGCTTTCCGTTATAGCTATTATAACGAGATTTACAGCTGCTAACCCAATTGCTCTCTTTGTTCCTCTCCTTATTTTATTTATCCCTTTGTTTGATACATTTTATGTAATTATTCTTAGAATTGCGAAAAAGCAGAACCCTCTCAGGGGTTCACGTGATCATTTTGTTTTGAAACTTAAAGCGTCAGGTTTGCCTGTACCTTCGATAGTCGCTATTATATATCTTGCTACCATAGCGCTTTGCGAGGCGTCTTTTATTATTACGCGACTTACTATTAAAGGAGCGATAATCCTGTATTCGGTTTCGACCCTAATATTTATTTTCTTTGGCATAATCTTCAGGAGTAAGACTTGACGGTAATCTTGGGTGCTGGTATCACGGGATTATCTGTCGCGTATCATCTTAAAGAAAAAAACAGGGATTTTATTATTATAGAAAAGGAAAAGACGCCCGGCGGTCTATGCCGCAATATAAATATTGACGGTTATACTTTTAATTATACCGGACATTTTCTTCACTGTAAAACGCCATACGTTCAAAACCTTGCCAGGAAACTCATCCCCGATATTAAAACAATTAAGCGAAATTCATACGTCTACTTGAACAAAAGAATTATCCCGTATCCCATTCAGTCGAACAGAAAATATTTATCTAAAGGGACAAGAATAAAAATATTCATATCTTGCCTTTTAAGAAACAAAGAAAAACCCGAAAATCTTGAAGAATGGTTTGTTCATAACTTTGGACGGGAAATGCATAATCTCTTCTTTTTACCCTATAATGAAAAGCTATGGAAATATCCGTTAAAAGAAATTTCTCCTGATTTTCTAAAGAGTTATATTCCTAAAAATTCTTACGTTTATTCCGAAAAAACAGGCGAGTACAATTCAGAGTTCCTTTATCCCGAAAAAGGAATAGGAACGCTTGTTTCTTCTATAGCAAAAGATATTGAAATTTCTCACGGAGAAGTAGATATGGTTGAAAAAGATTACATTTATTTCGATGGGAAAAAAGTAGAATATGAAAATCTTATATCAACAATTCCTCTTCCCGAACTTTTAAAAATGTTATGTATTAATGGAGAGAAGTTCGGGTCTGAAAAAGTAAATTTAATCTGGAATTCTGTATTATGTATAAATATCGGAATAAGAGGAAAGTTTTCCTTTGGAGATTCGATAAAAGTATTTAAGAAAAATAATTTAAACCCATCAAAATTTCACTGGATATATTTTCCTGAAAGAAATTTTCCGTTTTACCGTATTGGTTCACTTTCCAATATTTCACACCGCTTGGCTCCGGAGAATCGCTCTTCAATATGGGTAGAAGTCTCTTACAGAGAAAATAAGCCTGATAAAAGTATAGTTGATGACGTTATAAAAAACTTAGAACAAATAGGGCTATTAAAAAGAGAAGCAATAGAGCATATTTCACAGGTCGATATTCCGTATGCGTACCCCATTTATTATAAAGACTGTGAGAATATTGTTCAGGAAATCCGGAATTTCTTGAAGAAATATAATATAACTTTGACGGGGAGATTCGGTGGTTGGAAATATTCCTATATAGAAGAATCTATCCTGGAAGGCAAGAAGGTAGCTTTAGAATTATGTCGGTAATAGTTGTTCAATGCATAGCTAAGTTAGAGTTGGGGGGCGCGCAGAAAATAGTTTTAGATTTGATGAGAGAGCTCAAAAATCAGGGGATATTAATAACAGGAGAAGGAGGTAAACTTTATTCTACTGTAAAAGAAGAATTTGGAGAACGGCACGTGACTTTACCCTGCTTAAAAAGGAAAATTAGTCCGCTCCAGGATATTATCTGTTTCTTTGAATTAAGAAAGGTTTTGATTAAACTACATGATAGATATGATAGGGTGATTTTACATACTCATGGTTCTAAAGCAGGTGTGTTGGGCAGAATCGTTTCCGGTTCTTTACCTTTTGTATATTCTGTGCATGTTATACATGGGTTTGCTATTAATCCTTATATTTCTCCTTTAAAAAGGTTCTTTTACTTAAATGCGGAACGCATTTCGTCTTGTTTTGGAGATGTAATTGTAACAGTTGCCAGGGCACACATTAAAAGAGCAATTGATTGGGGTATGAGTAAAAAAGTTAAATATTTCTGTATTCCGAATTATGTAAATGTTGACAATTTCAGAGTTCGAAGAGAGAAAAATAAATTAATAAAAATTGTGACGGTAGCTAACTTCAAGCCTCAAAAAAATCCATTTATGTGGGCAAAGGTTTCTTTAGAAGTTACCTCCAGATTTGGCAATGTAGAATTCATTTATATCGGAGGTGGACCCTTGAGGAAAAGTGTGGAAAAATTGCTCCAGGCGAATAAGAGGATTAAAATTTTAGGTTGGAGAAATGATATCGCCGATGTTCTTCCTGATATGGACATTTTCTTCTTACCTTCAAGATGGGAAGGATTGCCTTTATCAGTGCTTGAAGCAATGGCATCCGCTCTTCCGGTTGTTGCCTCCGCTGTTGATGGGACAACCGAAGTTGTTCTTGATGCCGTTACCGGATATTTACTGGCTCCGGACGATTTAAATGGTTATGTTGATAAACTGGGTGAGTTGATAGAAGATACTGACAAGAGAAGGGGGATGGGCAAAGAGGGGAGAGCGAGAGTTAAAAAGTGCTTTTCTTATAAAAATATGATTGGGAAAGTATTTTATATATACGGATCTTTGGGATTCACACAGCAAGGCAAAACCGCTGAATTCGAAAAAAAATTACCGAAGAGAACACAGAGAAAAATTAAATAAAAACTCTGTGCTCTCCGTGGTTAAAAAAAATCTGGGGTTGGGAGAGGTGGGCTCTGTGTTTTTTTTATTCATTTTTCATTTTAAAATTTGATATTTTATTTGCCCAAAATAGGTGATAAGATTAAAGGGTTTATTTTTTAGCAAAAAATTAAAAATTTGATTGTTAATACTATATAAACCCTTGACATAAACGTCTCTTCGTATTAGCATAGTTAAGAAATATAGCGGAGAAAGGAGGAGGGATGAAATTAAATCGTTTGTTTAGATGGCTTTCACTGGAAAGTTCAAACATGGCTATTGATCTTGGAACAACTAATACGCTGATCTACACAAAAGCTGGCGGTGTTGTTCTCGACGAAAACTCAATGGTTGCGCTTCATAAAGAAACAAAAGAACTAATTGCAGCAGGAAAAGAAGTTATCCCAATGCTTGGACGTACACCTAAAGATATAATTATTTCCGAACCTCTTGAAGATGGTGTTATAGCTGACTTCAAAGTCGTTGAGGATATGCTTAGATTTTTTATTGAAAAAGTACAAAAGAAAAAATTATTTATCAGACCAAAAGTTTTGGTTGCTGTTCCGTCCGGAATAACTCCGGTCGAGAAAAAAGCCGTAATAAATACCGTTCAGGAAGCAGGAGCAAGGGAAGTTATGCTCGTTTCTGAACCCATAGCGGGAGCAATGGGAATGCGTCTTCCGGTAAAAGAACCCACAGGGCATATGGTTATCGATATTGGCGGAGGAACCACGGAAATCGCGGTAATTGCTTTATCGGGAATTGTAAATCAGGTTTCAATTAAAATAGCCGGCAATGAACTTACCGATTCAATTCAGACCTACTTATATGATGAATATAATATGGCGATAGGGAAAGCTCTTGCCGAAAAAGTAAAGAAAGATATAGGCGCGGCTGTGACTACAGCGGAGGATAGGGAGATGGAAATAAGCGGGCGTGATCTTGTTGATGGGCTGCCGAAATCTATTAAAATAAAAACAAATGAAGTTTATGAGGCGATGAAAGAAGCTCTTGGTCTTATAAAAAATGCAATGAAAAAAGCTTTATCTGAAACACCTCCTGAGTTAGCTTCCGATATAGTTGAAAAAGGCGTATTCCTTACAGGAGGGGGAGCATTGATAAGAGGATTAGATAAAATGATACAGGAAGAAACAGATTTAAAAGTAAAAATAGCAGAGGACCCTCTAAGATCCGTAGTTTTAGGTGCGGGTATTATTCTCGATAATATTGAGGAAAATCGAAATTTATTGATGGAATCTTTATAGTGAACAAGAAGTTTCTTCAAGTGTATCTTTTATTTTTTTGTATCTCTGTGTCGCTTTTGTTTTTTGACGGATTTACCGATATTAAACTTGGTAATAAATGTTACAGTCTTTTCTCAACTGATTTCCATAACTTTTTTTCCAGGTTTTTAAAAAATAATGACTTAAAAGAAGAAAATGCGAGATTGCTTGAGAGAATTGCGACACTTTCGTACGAAAAACAGATATATAATGAGTTGAAGAAAGAAAATCAAGAGTTGAAGGAAATTATAGGTTTCAAATTTAATTATCCGAAAGGTATAATTCCCGCTGAGATTGAAAGGAGAACACTGGAAGAAATTAATCTTTCTTATCAAATCGATAAGGGAACTTCCGAAGGAATAGAGAGGAACGCGCCAGTTATAAGCTTTAAAGGCATTGTTGGTAAAGTTTTAAAGACAGGTAATAATACTTCTGTTATTCAAACATTAAAGAATTATAATTCTGCTATTTCTGTAAAAGATACAAGGAGTGGTATAGAAGGGATTCTTAAGTGGAACAAGAAGTTTTTTATTGAGGGTGTTCCGCAGTATGCTGATTTAAGGAAAGACGATTCTCTTGTAACTTCAGGAAGAGGTTCGGTTTTCCCGAAAGGATTGCCTGTGGGTATAGTTACCTATGTTAATAAAAAAATGGATGATTACTTGTTGGAAATTGAGGTGGAGCCTTTTGAGGATTTGAACAGGATTGATGTTGTTTTTGTTATAGAAAAATGAGAATCCTTGCTTTGATTTTTGTATCATTGCTGGCTTTTTTCTTATCTCTAAATATTGAAAAATTTATTTTAATCGGAAATATTTCATTAAACCCTGTAATTATTTTGCTTTATTTTACGACTTTATACTGGAAACCGATGTATGGACTTATAACAGGTTTTTTTCTTGGATTTTTATATGAAATTTATTTGCCGGTTTTCACAGGCACTTATCCTTTAATTTTTACTTCCGTTGCTTTCGGCTTGAGTTTAATCGAAAAAAAAATATTTAAGTTTAGATATAATTCTCTTGTTTTGTTATTTTGCACGGTCTTTTTTGTTAATATTGTGCAGGTTATTATTGAAGTCGATAAAATAAACTCGGTGTTCTATATAATTTTTACCCACTTGATACCTGAAGCCATATTGAATAGTGCAGTTGGGTTCGTAATTTTGTACTTTATAAAAAAATCACAATGAAAAGAGCTCCGATTATACTAATTTTATTAATTTTATTCACTCTTACTTTACGGCTATTTCAGCTTCAATTAATCAGAAAGGATTATTACAGGGGTTTATCAGAAAGAAATAGAATAAGAAGAGATCTGGTTATTCCTCCGAGAGGAAAAATTTTATCAAAAGAAGGAGAGGTCTTAGCTGAATCCAGACCTTCTTATTCGTTAATTATATATCCTTACTATCTTGATTCGCTAGAAGTTAAAAGGTTGTGCGAGGCGCTTGGAATAAAAAGAAATGAGTTATTAAGGAGGATAAATCCTAATTTTAGAACCTGCAGGATAAGAAGACTTTCTTTTGAGGCAACATCAAGAATAATAGAAAAGCAGGAGGATTTTCCTTCGGTTAGGTTAATTACCGAACCTGTACGATTTTATGAGAACGATAAAATATTTTCACATCTATTGGGTTATGCTGGAGAAATTACGAGAGCGGAATTGGAAAGATTTACCGGTGATTACATGATGGGAGATATAGTGGGTAAAAAAGGGGTTGAATTAGAATATGAATCTTTCCTTCGAGGTAAAAAAGGTGCTTCTATTTATGAGGTAGACGCGAGAGGTGTAGTTGTAAGGCGTTTTGACGACTCTTACGGTAAATTTCCGGAAAGAGGTTTTAATGTTCTTCTTACTGTGTCGAAAGAGCTAACTCTTTACGCTGATTCTCTTTTTTCCGAGTTTGAAAGCGGCGCTTGTGTAGCTATGAACCCGAAAAACGGAGAAATTATTCTATATTATTCAAAGCCCGGGTATAAGTCAAATAAACTAACAGAAGGAATTTCCAATATCGAATGGGATTCGCTGCGTAATAATGAAAATGCCCCTCTCTGGGATAGAGTGATAGCGGGAGAATATCCTCCGGGTTCGATTGCCAAAATTTGGACTACTATCATAGGGTTGGAAAATAACCTTATAAAAGAAGGAACAAGATTCACTCGTTGCGATAGTTTATTATGGATAGGAAATCGTTATTTTGGATGCTGGAAGAGACATGGGTCTTTAGCGCTCATGGACGCTATCATTCAGTCCTGCGATATATATTTCTACCAGGTAGGGATGTCCATGACTCTCGAGATGGCGGTAAATAACGCCAGTAAGTTAGGCTTCAGCAGAAAGTGTGGAATCGATGTTCCTGGAGAGAGATCCGGTTTTTTACCTTCAAAAGAGTGGTACGATAAAAAATATGGTAAGAGAGGTTGGGCAAGGGGAGTTCTTGCCAATCTTGCGATAGGGCAGGGAGAGATACTAATTACTCCTCTCCAGGGGGCTACTTTTTTCTCCGCGGTTGCCAATGGCGGATGGACTTACGAACCGCATGTTTTAGATGAAATAACCGACAGGGAGGGAAATACGATAAAAAAACTAAGGTCTAAGAAGATAAGTTTGCCCGTTTCGGAGAAAAGTTTAGAATTTGTAAGAGAAGCAATGAAAAATGTCGTGAATACGCTTAAGGGTACCGCGTACTGGTCACGCTTAAACGATATAACGGTTGCGGGCAAGACAGGCACAGCACAGAATCCGCACGGAGAGGATCATTCCCTTTTTGTCGGATTTGCTCCGTTTGAAGATCCTCAAATCGTTGTCTTTACTGTAATTGAAAATGCCGGTCATGGGAGTTCATATGCGGCACCGGTTACCACGAAAATAATAAAAAGATACCTTACTCAAAGATGACCCACAGAGACCCCACCACCCAAGCTATTAGCCGTTTGCTTTTTGCCTTTGGCTTCAATATAATTTTATTAAAAAGCTAACAGCTAACAGCCAAAAGCGAAGAGCTAAGTATTTGATATTTGATTTTTGCATTTACAGGAAGTTGTCTCAATTGAAAAAGGCGTGTTATTAAATAATACACGCCTTTTTATCTAACAAAAGTTTTTTAGCTTACAGATTAAATTTTATTCCGCCCCTTATAGGAATATTTGTGACTGATTCTGGGTCGGAAAATATCATTCCGTAACCAACTTCCGCGAATATCCCCATCATGCCCATGCTGTAATTTGCTCCTGCGTAAGCGAGGAAACCGAAGTCGGTTGAACCCTCTGAGTCCGGAATATCGGTACTGGCCATGCATAATTGGCCACCTGCTCCAAGGTAAAAACTCATAGGAGCACCCGGAAGAACCACATTATACTGACCGGCAAGAAGTATTATAATATCTGTAAGTTTATACTCCCCTATAATAGGTACATCATAAGATTTCCACGCATATTCTCCTCCTGCACGGAGACCAATCGGAATGCCTGGAAGAGAAAAATCAACTAAAGCGCCAATTGCCGGAAATGTTTCGGTTTCTGCGCCTTCTGCGCTGGATACCATCATCTCGATACCACCGTGTAAACCAATTCCAATACCTGTTGCGCCAGCTAAGAGCGGCATACTTACAAACAATAAGATTAAACACAAAGCTAACTTTTTCATAAGACCTCCCTTTTGTAAGGTTTGTTTATTCATTATACGCTTTTAACCATAAATGTCAAGGGTTTTGATGAGATTGCTCCTATTTCCATCTCCAAAAAATGCATTCTCACACAAAGCCACAAGGACACAAAGTTTTTTATTTATTTTTTAGCTAATAGCTAAAAGCGAATAGCAATGAGCTGTGTTAAAGAATAAATAGCACAAACATTGTGGTGAAATATTTCGAAAAACAGTAGTTTAATGTATTTGAGGTGATTTTATATGGGGGTAAACTTAAAATAAAAAAACGGAATTTTTTCAAATCCCGTTTTTTTATTTACTAACTTTGAGTAGTAAAGGACAGATGGTGCCGGAAATTTTACTTCCTCTGTCCTATTTACTCAATATATACGGCTATACCAGCCTTAATATAGTCGCTATTACTTGCACCTTCTTCGAGATTCAGTATGAATTCATCGTATATCTGGATTGCGACATTCTTATTAAGGAAGATTTCAACGCCTGCATCTATCGGAACCGTCTTTACTTCGTTAACATACCAGAACATAGCTCTTGCAAAAGCACCAATCATTGGACTTATTGGATAGTGGTATGCAGCTCCGCCTTCTACACCAAAATAACTGTCGGCTCCGTCAAAAGCTGGTTGAGTAAAACTTCCACCTGCTATTAATTCAAGACCGTCCATCATGAAATATCCGACCATAAGATTTACATCAAAACCTAAAGCGAGAGGAGCGTCTGAGTTAAGTATATCACCCACCTGAGCTGACAATCCTACGGATTTTGTACCTGCCGGGATCTGTGCGAAAAGACCCAGCGCACAAACTAACATTAACACTACTAAAATTTTACGCATATAAAATCCCTCCTTAGTTTTCTTTTTAAGGCACCATCCGCCTTTTATAAAAGAAATATACGAAAAAAAACATTTTAGTCAAGGGTAAAAATACAAATAAATCTAAATTTTGCATAATATCCAGCTTGATTTTAGTAAAAAGTTATATAGAATTAAAAAATGGCAGAATCAAAGATTTGGCTTAGAAAGACGAAAAATAAAAAAATATGGTACGAATTTTCTTTCAACTCAAAAGTAAGGATATTTCAGGGTACCAGGTATTTTAACCCTTTATGTGAAATCAATGGCGAGTTTATCGATCTTGTACAGATTCATTCTTCTGTTATTCATAAAGCAAGAAATGATATAAAGCTTGTAGGGGACGGATTTTTTACAAATAAGAAAGGATTTAATTTATCTATAAAAACTGCGGATTGTCTTCCTATGATTTTTTTTCATCCGGATGAGAAAATACTTGCGCTTCTGCATGCGGGATGGAAAGGAACTGTTCTCATGATTGCTAAAAAATTTTTGTTAAATATGAGAGATTTTTATAACCTGGAATTTGAAGATTGGGAAGTTTCTCTTGGTCCCTGTATTGATTCTGAGTTTTATGAGGTTGGAAAGGGAGTGTTTGAATTTTTCAATAAATTTAATATAGATGGTATAAAAATTAAAAATGGTCGTTATTTTCTTGACCTTGAAGAAGCAAATATAAAAATTATTAAAAAATACGGAATAGTCAAAATTTATCCGTTTCCCGAGAAAACTTATACCTCGGAGCTTTTTTATTCATACAGAAGAGGCGATACGGAACGTAATATAACAATCGGGGTAATTGAGTATTAACTCGAAAAGGAAATATAAAACAACGAAAAAGTCTGTCAATATCTGCGTTGATCATGGCTTAATAAAAATGAAATATTAAAAATTAGAAAGCAAAATGACAGGAAGTCAAGCTGTTAGCTATTAGCCTTTCGCCTTTAGCATTTGTTTTTAAAAGAGCTAAAAGCCAACAGCCAAAAGCGAAGAGCTTATTTGTTAATTTTACATTTTGATATTTGATTTTTTAATTTAGCGGCTTTGTCGCGCTGTGTTTTCTGTGGTAAAAGTAAGGTATGGGGGGTATGAAAAAGTAAAGTTGACTTATAGACGTTTCCGCTTATCTTTCTTTTTATGAAGGATTTTATAGAACTCATTAAAACTTTGAGAAAAAAATGTCCCTGGGATAGAGAGCAAAATCTAAAAAGTCTTATTCCTCAACTTATCGAAGAAGTTTACGAGCTTGATGCCGAAGTATCGGATGATAATCTTGAAAACATTATTGAAGAGTTTGGGGATGTTTTTCTTACGGTTTTTATGATGGGAGTTATATTGGGAGAGAAAGGAATCACTTTTGATAAAATAATAGATAATATTTCAAAAAAAATGATTGCACGGCATCCTCATGTTTTTGGCGGAGAAGTGGCAAATTCTGCTGAAGAAGTATTGGAAAATTGGGATAAAAGAAAGGGTAGAGAATGGAAAGTGGGAAGGGGTTTGCCTGCGCTTTTGAGGTCTTCTAAAATTCAAAAAAGAGCTTCACGAAAGGGATTTGATTGGGAAGATATAAGAGGAGTTTACGAAAAAATAAACGAAGAACTTGAGGAACTTAAGAATTCAAAAAAAGAAGAAGAAAAAGTAGAGGAATTGGGAGATATATTGTTTGCAGCAGCCCATCTGGGCAATTTTCTAAATATAAATCCCGAAATGGCTCTTCAGAGAGCAAATGATAAATTTGAAACTCGTTTCCAAAAATTAGAAGATATGATAAAAGGCAGAGAATTTAGTGATTTGTCGATGAAGGAACTCGATGAAATGTGGCGAAAAACCAAGAATATTAATAAATAAGAAGGAGGCAGATTGTTTCTATTTTTACTTTCTGTAACAGTCAGCTCAAGTGACCTTCATTTGAGAATGGATTTATTTAATAAATGTGTGTATTCAAATAATTTTTATATTACAACTGATGATGGAGGTTTACTTTCTTTTAATCCCCAGGACAGCAGTTGGAATTGGCTAAATTCTACTTTGGGTCTTCCAAGTAATAGAACAAAGGATCTTTTTCTGCGAGGAGATTCGATCTTCGTTTTATCGAGTGGAGGTGTTTCCATATTCAATAAAGATCTGAATTTTATAAACTTTCAGAATTTTAATCCTCTTTTTTTTACTGATACTGCTCCTGGTTGCATTTATGTACATGAGAACAATGTAATTCTGGGGGGAGAAAACAGCATTCAATGGTTCGATTTAAATCATTTTGGCGATCTTAGACGTGAAGTAGAACACGAAAATTATAATTTTGGGGTTTTTGAAATCTTATCTTGCGATACCTGCTATTTATTAGGAACCAGTAGAGGAGTTTTTAGAGTTGATTCCAATTTCAAAGATACTACTCTTGTTGATTCTTCCGGGGAAACTTATTCGCTATTTGTTTCGGGTTACTCAATATGGGCAGGAGGTAGCTGGGGTTGCAAAGAAATTACAGGCGATTCAGCTGTTTTTTCTGAAGACACAGTGTGGGCTATCGGAGAAATTGATGAGGACATTTATATAGCTGCTAAGATTGGTCTTTACAGGTATGAAGGTGGTTGGCAGAGAATCCATGGGGGGAATGTGCGCGGAGTTGCTAAAGTTTTGCCTCATAATTTGAGGGTTTCTGTTGTTAGAGGAAGTGGTCTTTTGTTTGAGGGTACGTGGAGTTATATTTATCCGCCCGGTCTCGCTTCAAATATGGTAACCGATCTAGTAGAAACTCCGGACGGGAAAATTTATTTGTCCTATAAGCATAGTCGAAGAATTTCGGT
>CAYRCN010000023.1:0-14402 GCA_964422805.1 uncultured bacterium
AAACCGTGAATTCCCAGAAGAAATTCCATTTTTCATTGCCTCTTTCCGTAACTTTGATATTGGCTCCGAAAATATTCCATGTTGACTCTTCTGTGTCTTTTTCTACGCCTTCAATCCTGCCCGACGTGGATTTTTCTCCTTTTATTTTGCTCATAGGTTTTTCAGAAACTTTTTCATACATTGAAAGTTCAATTGCATCATCGACACCGTATCCTGTAATCCTGCAAATCTTACCCAGAGAATCACTTTCGAATCCTACGATTCCCGGTTTGTCGGCTTCTCCGGACATGTAAGCTTTGCCTTCTCCTGTTTTATAAGTGACCGGGTTCTCGAGAGCTATTCCCACTTCTTTTTTTATCCATGAAACGTCACTATTTTTTGGATAACGTCCGTTTTCCCAGGAAAATTTCTTCACTGCTTTTTCTATGGTTTTCATATTTTCATTGACGGATACAATTGTAATCGCTTCGCTTACCTGTTCATAAGATTCACCGAATATAGAAATGTACGGAGACATCAAATGTCCAACTACAACTCCCATGACAAAAGCCAATAAAATGAAAATTATAGCAATTCTTTTTTTCATTGCTACCCCCTTAAGGTAGAATTTATATTTAAGTATAATGAATTCACTCTCTTAAGTCAATGGTTTTAATGATTTTCGTAATAAAGAAAATTTCTGACGTTAAGTCTTATTTAAATTAGCTTTAAAATTCCTTTTTAATTTGTACTAATAACTGCTTATTGTAATCGTCCGCGATGCCTTCTACGCTTGAGTATGGAGCCCAATTAGTTGTTCTGTAACCTATGCTCATAACCATTGGAACTAAGCCAGCTACCCCTATGATAGCACCATAACCGAGTAATGGATATTCAGTGTACCCATCCTCATCTTCGCCGGGTATAAGCGCTAATATTACTCCCAACGTACAAGCAGTTAAACCTCCCCAAAAAAGCATATTACCCTTTTTCCTAAAACTAGCAGCTTGCCGGGCTTCTTCCTCATAACCGGTCTTTCGGAAAAACTCTTCCTCTGAAATTGGAGTAAATCCCTTGTACGCATGCCATTTCCTCCAGCTTGTAGCGCTGACCATTCCAGCGCTATAAGAACCCATAGCCATTCCTGTTACTTCGACTGAAAGTTTATTTTTTTCGTATTTCTTCTTTTGTTCTTCAGATAATCCAACCTGGGCGAAAGATGAATTTACTATTCCAAACACCAAAATAATTAGCATAACTAACCGTGTAAATCTTACTAATTTATTTATTTTCATAATATCCTCCTTGAGTTTAAGACAGTATAGGGGTAAACGATAATCTTGTCAAGATAAAAATCGGAATGTTAAAGGTATTAAAAAGAACGTAGATTCAAAAGGGTTTTTTTGTTTTTCATATTCGTGCTATTAGTGTAATTTGTTGTTTTAGTAGTTTTGATGTGTGGGGCTTTGTTCTGACTCGTGACTCAAGACTCATGACTCGAGACAAGAATAGTTGCTTGACATGGATTGAGCATTGGTTATATTTGTTTTGTAATAAATTTATATAAACATGAAAATTAAGAAAGGGAGTTTTAGGAATGATTGATAAGGAAAAAGAATTAGCCGGGTCGAAGGTTTCGGATTTCTTGTCCGACGGAATGATTTTGGGGCTTGGGACAGGTTCGACATTTTATTACGCGATAAAAAAAATAGGTGAAATGGTAAAAGATGGTTTAAAGATAAAAGCGGTTTCTACCTCGTCTTCCACTGATAAATTAGCCCGGTCTTTAAATATTCCTCTGTTATCTATCGATGATGTCGATGAAATCGATCTGACAATCGACGGTGCCGATGAAGTTGATCCCGATTTCAACGGAATAAAAGGAGGAGGAGGGGCTTTATTGTTCGAAAAAGTAGTGGCGAAATCCTCAAAGCAGAATCTATGGGTTGTGAATGCCGCAAAAATGGTGGATAAATTGGGTGCTTTTCCATTACCTATCGAAGTTGTTCCTTACGCTCTTGGTAATGTCTTTAAAAAGCTGGAAAGAAAAGGCTATAATCCCAAAATCAGGATGAAAGAAGGCGAGAAATACCTTACAGACAGCGGAAATTATATAATAGATGCTGGCTTTGGTGCAATCGAAGACGCGTATAAATTGGAAGTCGAATTAAATATGATCCCCGGTGTCGTCGAAAACGGACTGTTTCTCGATGTTGTGGATATTGTAATTGTGGGGAAGGGTGACTCGGTGGAGGTAATAAGGAAAAGTTCGTAGTTCCTGGTTCGTTGTTCGTAGTGCCTTGTTCGTGGTTCATGGATCATAATTTGTAATTCTTAGTTTTAAACGGTTCGACCAAAATTTTGCTTGACAATTTGAAATGTTCTCTTATGATGTTTTAAAAAAAGGAGCGTTTTATGTATAGTTTATTATTATTTATTGTTATACTTTTGCCGGGTGATAAGCAAATTATTGAAGATCGATTTTTGTTTGAAGAGAATTCTATAAGTGATTTTTATCTTTATACATTTGAAAAATCAGTAGACAAAGATTTCCAGGACTTATCCCGGGGAAAACTTAAAAGTGAAAGATTCGACTCATCGAATGTGAGATTCGTGGGCAATTGGCCTTTCGGTTATTCTTGTGCTACAGCGGTTGACTCGGCTAGGAATCTTGCATTCTGTGGTTCAGGAGGTGGAGTTTATATACTTGATATCTCTGACCCTTCAGGTCCTGTTAAGTTATCCGAAGATATGCGTACAAGAGGTTTTGTATGGAAGTTGTTTTACGAAAAATCCACTCAAAGGCTTTACATCGCAGCTGGAGAAGCTGTTCTTGAAATATGGAGTGTCCAGGATTCTCGGAATCCAGAGAAGCTAGGCTCTTACGATATATCAGACGATACAAGGGATGTAGCAGTCTCAGGGAATTATGCTTACGTGGCAGATGAGTTTCCAGGTCTCCGGGTGATAGATGTCTCTACACCCTCAAATCCCACTTTAGTTGGTTTTTACGATACCCCTTCCTCGGCATATGGTGTAGCGGTTTCTGGGAGTTATGCATACGTAGCAGATGCGGATTCCGGTCTCCGGGTGATAGATATCTCTATGCCCTCAAATCCCACTGAGGTGGGGTCACGTGACACACCCGGCTCGGCATATAGCGTAGCGGTATCAGGTAGTCAAGCATACGTAGCAGATGCGGATTCCGGTCTCCGGGTGATAGATATCTCTAACCCGGAAAATCCCTTGGAGGTGGGTTCATGTGATACACCCTACTGGGCACAGGTCGTATCAATCTCCGGTAATTATGCATATGTGATGGATTTGGCTTACGGCCTCCAGGTAATTGATATTTCTACACCCTCAAACCCTACGGTGGTGGGTTCTTGCGATATACTCAGCTTGGCATATGACGTAGCGATTTCAGGAAGTTATGCTTGGGTAGCTGCTCTGAGAAGCCTCCGGGTGATAGATATCTCTACACCCTCAAACCCCTTTGAGGTGGCTTCTTTCGATACACCTGATCGTGCATATAGCGTAGCAATCTCCGGCGGTTATGCATACATAGCTGATGAAGTTGACGGTCTCCGCGTAATCGATATCTCAACACCTGGAAATCCAACGGAGGTGGGTTCCTGCGATACACCCGGCTGGGCGAGAGACGTGGTGATCTCCGGGACTTATGCATACATCGCAGATATATTTGAGGGGTTACGCGTTATAGATATCTCCACACCCTCAAACCCCTTTGAGGTGGGCTTTTACAATACGACCGACTGGGCATGGAGCGTAGCAGTTTCCAATAGTTATGCATATGTAGCTGATGGGGGGGGTGGTCTACTGATAATAGACGTCTCTGCCCCCTCAAGTCCCATTCCGGTAAGTTTTTGTGATACTCCTGATGAGGCAAGAGGCGTAACGGTTTCCGATAGTTATGCATACGTAGCAGATGAGGATGCAGGTCTTCGGGTAATTGATATCTCAACCCCGGAAAATCCAACGGAGGTAGGTTTCTACGATACCCCTTCCTCGGCATATGGTGTAGCGGTTTCTGGGAGTTATGCATACGTAGCAGATGCGGATTCCGGTCTCCGGGTGATAGATATCTCAACCCCGGAAAATCCCACGGAGGTGGGTTTCTGCTATACCCCCTCCTCGGCAAATGGCGTAACGATTTCTGGTAGTTATGCATATGTAGTTGACGAGTATTACGGTTTGCGAGTGATAGATATCTCTACACCTTCAAACCCCACTGAGGTAGGTTTTTACGATACCCCTGGCTCGCCACTTAGTGTAGCAATTTCTGGTAGTTATGCATACGTCGCGGATGGGGATGCCGGTTTACAGATATACGAAAATTTACTTGCAGGTATTAACGAGGAAAATAGGAATGAAGAAAAAGCTTTGAAAATAACTCAGAATCTTTTCGTAAGAGTGGCAGAGGTAGAGGTACATGGGATAGAATTGCCGACAACACTCAATGTATATGATTTAATTGGTAGAGTGATAGAGAAAAAAATAATTTATGATTCTTCTCCTGTAGCGGTCGGATCTGGTTTAAAACCCGGTATTTATTTTGTAAGTGTAAAAGGTTTTGAATCGGTAAAAAAGATAGTAAAATTGAGATAAGAACGTTTTTGGTGTTGGGATACTGATATTAGTAATTAGTATATTAGTAAATCAGTTAGTTGGTAAATTAGTAAACAACAAAAGACTCTGTGTCTTGGTGTCTTCGTGGCTAAAAACCACCATTGACAAATTTCTTGATTATTGTATATTTAAAATCTTAAAAATCTTTTATATCCCGTAATATCAAATAATAAAGGTATATAAAGATAAGCAATTATTAGGAGTTATGCATGTATAAGATATTGAAGAAAGAAAAAATTGGACCGAATTTAAATAAATTTGTAATTGAAGCGCCGCTAGTACCGAGAAATTACCAGCCGGGGCAGTTTGTGGTCCTAAAGGTGGATGAGGTAGGCGAGCGTATTCCCATTACAATTGCGGAAGCGGATAAGGACAAAGGAACAATTACAATATTCGTTCAGGAAGTGGGTAAAACCACTTATAAGCTCGGAGAACTGAAAGAGGGAGATTCGATTTCGGATGTGGTCGGACCGCTCGGTCATCCTGCAAAGGTATATAAGATAGGTACTGTAGTTACGATAGGCGGCGGCGTTGGTACGGCTATTGTATATCCGGAAACAAAGGCATTCAAAGAAGCAGGTAATTATGTTATTTCCATAATCGGGTTCAGAAATAAAGACCATGTTATCTTAGAAGAAGAAATGAGGAAATGTTCTGATGAACTTTATATTTTAACCGATGACGGTTCTTACGGTAAAAAAGGTTTTACCACAGATGAATTACAGGAACTGGAAAATGCTGGTAGGAAGATGGATCTTGTAATTGCGATCGGTCCCGCAATAATGATGAAAAAAGTTTCGGAAATGACAAAGCAATATAATGTTAAAACGATTGTTTCTCTTAACTCGACAATGATGGACGCGACAGGTATGTGCGGGGGATGTAGAGTCGAGGTTGACGGGGAAACCAAATTCGCGTGTGTTGACGGTCCCGAATTTGACGGGCATAAAGTAAATTTCGATTTGCTTATAAAACGCCTTTCCACTTACGAAAAACAGGAAAAAGAAGCTCTTAACAGATATAAAGATTGTAAGATCGATTAGTAAATGAATGATCAGAAAAGGAAGGCTTCTCGTGAGTCTATGCCTAAACAGGAAGCCAGCGAAAGAATAAAGAATTTTAGTGAAGTTGCTCTGGGTTACACCGAAGAGCAGGCAAAGAGGGAAGCAGAGAGATGTTTGCAGTGTCCTAAACCGCTTTGCGTTAAAGGTTGTCCGGTTGATATCAATATTCCCGAGTTTATAGAATTAATAGTTGAAGGTAAGTACGTAGAGGCAGCAAATAAGATAAAGGAAGATGACATTCTGCCTAGAATGACGGGCAGGGTGTGCCCCCAGGAAGACCAATGTGAAGCTCAGTGCGTTCTGGGTGTAAAAGGTAGTCCTGTGGCAATAGGTCGTCTTGAGAGATTCGTTTCAGATTATGAAGCTTCCAATTCTGAAATCCAGGCACCGGCAATTCTTGCAAAGAGAAATAAAAAAGTTGCAGTTGTGGGTTCGGGTCCGGCTGGTTTAACCGTTGCCGCTGATTGCGCAAGAATGGGATATGAAGTTAAAGTTTTCGAAGCCTTGCATAAACCCGGAGGTGTTCTTGCGTATGGTATTCCGGAATTCAGACTTCCGAAAGAGATTGTAGGACGGGAAGTCGAGACTCTTAAAAATATGGGCGTTGAGCTTGAATGTAATATAATAGTAGGTAAAACAGTTACAGTAAAACAGCTTTTTGAAGAAGGATATGAGGCAATATTTCTTGGGCTGGGTGCAGGTCTTCCGAGATTCCTTGGTGTAGAAGGAGAAAATCTTTTAGGTATATATTCAGCCAATGAATTTTTGACAAGAATAAATTTGATGAAAGCATATAAGTTTCCCGAGTACGATACCCCGATAAATGTAGGGAAAAAAGTGGCGGTCGTCGGCGGAGGCAATGTTGCCATGGATTCTGCTCGAAGCGCGGTCAGGCTCGGAGCGGAAGAGATTCACATAGTTTATAGGCGCTCGCGCAAGGAGATGCCTGCAAGAAATGAAGAAATCGAGAATGCAGAGGAAGAAGGTGTAATTTTTGATTTACTTGTTAATCCACTTGAGTTTACCGGAGATGAAAACGGTTGGGTTAAAGCAATCAAGCTCATAAAAATGGAGCTCGGCGAAGAAGATGATTCCGGCAGAAGAAAACCTATACCAATTAAGGGAAGCGAATTTATTTATAATGTGGATACGGTGGTAATCGCAATCGGGCAAAAAGCAAATCCTATACTTTTAGATGTGACCCCGGAAATCAAAAAGAATAAATGGGGTTATATAGAGGTGGACGGGGAAACCGGGAAAACATCGATGAAGGGTGTGTTCGCGGGTGGAGATATCGTGACCGGAGAAGCGACAGTCATTGCTGCGATGGGCGCTGGTAGGAAAGCTGCCCGAGCCATCGACGAATATCTGAAAACCGGGAAATGGTGATTTTTTGCCTTTGAGGCAAAAAATAGTCACCAGTCAATAGTCTTTAGTCCCAGGTCAAAACAAAAAGAAAGCTGACAGCTGACAGCAGAAGAAACTCTGTGTTTTCTGTGGTTAATTCAGGTAAAAAGGTGTTGACTTTTTTTAATTGTAACGTAATATAATTGTAAAAATAGAGGCGTAAATTTAAAATAATAATAAAATCAGCGCTCTTGAGAACCACTTTAAATGAATATTTAGAGAGTGGAAAGAGAGTGGATTATTTTTTTTAAGGA
Organism: uncultured bacterium; assembly: GCA_964422805.1. Lineage (GTDB taxonomy): Bacteria > Hydrothermota > UBA3072 > UBA3072 > UBA3072 > JAFGHJ01. The sequence continues at coordinate 7,355 of CAYRCN010000023.1, forward strand.
GTTATAATTAAAGTATGGAATATACGTATATAGAAAACATTGCAGATTTTGTAGATAAAGAGGTAGAAATCCGGGGGTGGGTCTATAACAAAAGATCCAGCGGAAAGATACAATTTTTGATGGTAAGAGATGGAACGGGTATAATTCAGGGTGTTGCCACAGAAAAGGACACTGAGCCCGAGAGTTTTTCTCTTATGAGTAATTTAGATCAGGAAAGTTCTGTGATTGTCAGGGGGAGGGTCAGAGAAGATAAAAGAGCTCCCATTGGCTATGAACTTTCTATAGGTTCGGTGGAAGTCGTGGGAGGAAGTAAGGATTATCCTATTACTCCTAAATCTCATGGTGTTGATTTTTTACTTCAGAACAGACATATATGGATTCGTTCTAGTAAGCAATGGGCTATTTTGAGGATAAGAGCAGAAGTGGTAAAGGCCGTTGAGGATTATTTGTGGGAAAAAGGATTTATGCGGTTCGACGCCCCTATTTTTACACCCTCTGCCTGTGAAGGAACCACGACTCTTTTCGAAGTTGATTATTTTGGGGAGCCAGCTTATCTTTCTCAAAGCGGACAGCTATATTGTGAAGCGACTGCTGCTGCCTTTGGAAGGGTTTACTGTTTCGGTCCTGCCTTTAGAGCTGAAAAATCGAAAACCCGACGTCATTTGACGGAGTTCTGGCAGGTGGAGCCGGAAATTGCTTATGCTCATCTCGATGATTCCATTGAGCTCGCGAGTGGAATGATTGAGTATTTAATTGAAAGGGTTTTAATTAAAAGAAAAAGGGAATTGGAAATTCTTGAGAGGAATTTATCTCTTCTCGAAGGGGTTAAAGCTCCTTTTCCGAGAATAAGGTACGAAGACGCAGTAAAGAAAGTTAACGAATTAGGTGAGTCAATGAATTTTGGTGAAGATTTTGGAGCTCCCCAGGAAACTGTTATCGGAAAAAGTTACGATTCTCCGGTTGTGGTAACTCATTTTCCCGGAGAAATAAAGGCTTTTTATATGAGGAAAGAACCCGGAAATGAAGAGTTAACTCTTTCTTTCGATATACTCGCTCCCGAAGGATATGGAGAAATCGTGGGTGGAGGAGAGAGGGAATTTGAGGATGAGAAGTTAAAGAGAGAGATAAAGGAAAGAGGGTTAGGCGAAGAAGCTTTTAAGTGGTATATTGATTTAAGGAAATACGGTTCTGTTCCGCATGCGGGTTTTGGTCTTGGAATTGAGAGGACGGTTGCCTGGCTTTGCGGGATCAGTCATATCCGTCAAACAATACCTTTTCCCAGAACTCTGGGAAGAGTGTATCCTTAGTGTAAGGAGGGCTTATGCTTTTTTTATCCTTTTTACTATTTTCGGCTCTTTACATCGATGGTGAGAATTATGTTAAAATATATAGAAGCTCTAACGAGATAGATCTTTTCTTTTTTGAGCAGGGGTTTTTCAACCCGGCTGCCGGGTTTGGTATTGTGGGAGCTGATTTAAATCCCGCTGTTCTCGGTAAAAGCGATAACGTTGAATTTTTTACCGCTTTATCTCTTCCGGGAATAAGCTCAAACGACGTTGATACTTTTTCTTTTGAAGTTGAACAGGATAATGGTACGATAACGGATACAGTTTTTGTTAATCCGGGGAGCCGTGTATATGCGCAGTATCGTGCTTTAGGAGGAGTTAATTTTATAGGTTTTTCAAGAAGATTTGGAAATTTTGGGGCAGGTATTTCTTACGGGGGTGGTTATAGGTTGGGTGTTCAAGCTAGTTTGAGTGGAAGCGTTTACGGCACCTTCCAGTCGGAAGAGGCTTTTGAGTTCACTCATGAAGATTTTTCTGAGATAGAAGAAGGCGAAATTGTAAGAGTAAACCCGGAAATTTCGGGCGGTGTGTCTTTGATTAATACCGTGCCTTTAAAAGTGGAGTATTCCGATTTTCCGATTTTTCTCGGAAGTGGTTATAATTATGGTCCTTTATCGGTTGGTATGGGGCTTAAGTTCCAGAATTGCAGGCTCATGGGAGAAGGAAGTTTTTCTGCCCGGATAGATAGTCTAGCTGTTAGGGTTGAAGATACCGTTGTTATCGATGGAGATGGAGATGACTGGATAATCGAAGACTTTTCGGGCGAGTTAGACCTGGATGAGGATCTTTTTAACGGGACAATTTCTTCCACTGGTCTTTCGACTATGCATCCCGTTTTAACGCTTGGAACGCTTTTTGATTTTCCCGGAATGAAAATTTCTCTGGGGTTTGATTTCGGTGGAAACTACGATCTTTCTGGTGGTTATTCCTGGGATTTTTCATGGGTTGATAGCTTGACTGAGGATTTTGTAAGTGTTGACTCATCCAACCTGACTATTATTGATGATTCATTGATTACGGGCGTGGCTGTTATTGTAATTGACGAAATGATTCGAGACTCTGCATTGGATTCCGGTTCCGGTTTGACATTCAGCGGGTCCAGTTTTAATTTTAGTTTTTTACTCGATATGCCGCTGAAGGTAGGTTTTAACGGGCGTTTGGGATTCCCTGTTTCGGACTATAGCTTGAATAAATTAGGGTTGTGTTTATATTCCCGTTTACCTGTTCCCGGTATAGGTGTTGATTTAGGCCTCGCTGCGGATTGTATTTTCCTCGGTGGTACGGAAGTAGATGACTTTATATTTATTCCTTCCGCGACATTTGGTTTATCATTTAGTTATGAAAGAGATTATCTTGGATTTTATTTACCTGTTAAGTATGATGCATCTCATATAGCTTCGATTGTTCTCAACAATGTCTTAGGGGACAATGAAGACGAAGAAGTTGGTATAAACATGCGAGGCAGCTCAAATATATGGGATAATTTATCTTTTGGTTTAGGGTTTAGAGTAAAAATGTAGAATGTTTAAAAGGAGGTTTTGTAAATGGCAGTTAGAGTTGGTGTAAACGGTTTTGGCAGAATAGGAAGATGTGTTTTAAGAGAAGTTATAAATAGAAAGGATATAGAAATTGTCGGTATAAACGATATTGCAGATCTTAATAATCTTGCTTATCTCTTTAAGTATGATTCTGTTCACAGAAGATTTGATGGAGATGTAAAGGTGGACGGGAATTCTCTAGTGATAAACGGGAAAAAGGTTCCATTTACACAGGAAAGAGAGCCTGAAAATCTTCCCTGGAAAGATCTGGGAGCGGATATTGTTTTTGAAGCTACCGGTATTTTCAGGACGAGAGATATGGCAGCTAAACACTTGAAAGCAGGAGCTAAGAAAGTTGTGGTCTCCGCGCCATTTAAGGGAGACGATGGAGATTTTACGATTGTTTATGGTGTTAACCACGGTCAGTATGATCCGGCAAAGCATGATATTATCTCTAATGCTTCATGTACTACAAACTGCTTTTCTCCCGTAGTTAAAGTTTTGCACGAAACATTTGTTATAGAACAGGGTCTTATGACTACAGCTCACGCGTATACTTCTTCTCAAAAAGTTCTTGATCTTCCCGCAAAGGATTGGAGGAGAGGCAGAGCAGCGTCGCTTTCCATTATTCCGACAACGACCGGTGCTGCAATCGCTACAACTAAAGTTTTTCCCGAACTGAAAGGGAAATTGGATGCTATTGCTCTCCGCGCACCTGTACCAGATGGTGCTGTGGTCGATTTTGTTTGTAAGGTTAAAAAGGAGGCTTCAGTCGATTCCGTAAATGCGGCTTTCAAGAAATATGCAGACGGTGAGCTTAAGGGAGTTCTTCAATATTCGGAGGACCCGATTGTATCTATGGATATTATTGGTAATCCTCATTCTTCGATTTTTGATCCTGAGTATACCAAGGTTATTGGAGGATCGCTGGTTAAAGTTCTTTCCTGGTATGATAATGAGTGGGGTTTTTCTATGAGAATGATAGACGTAGCCATTATGATGGGGAAATCTCTATGAAGAAGGTTCCTTTTATAAAGGATCTTAACGTAAAGGGCAAGAAAGTTCTATGTCGTTTTGATTTTAATGTACCTCTTTCGGAAGGAAAGATAGAGGATGATAATAGGATTGTGGCAAGTTTGCCTACAATTCAATATTTAATTGACAATGGTGCGGCTGTTATTATGATGTCACACCTGGGAAGACCCGGAGGACAAGTAGTTGAGAAGTTTTCACTTCGTCCTGTGGCAAAACGCCTTTCCGAGCTTTTAGGGAAGGAAGTTCAGTTTACGGGAAAGACTGTGGGTCCGGAAGTCGAAGAGAAAGTCGGAACTCTTAAGAGCGGAGATTTATTACTGCTTGAGAATACCAGGTTTTATCCGGAAGAGGAGGAAAACGATAAGGAGTTTTCACACCTTCTTGCAAATCTTGGCGATGTTTATGTGAATGATGCTTTTGCTACTGCTCATAGAGCTCACGCTTCGACTTATGGTGTTGCCGAATTTATCCATGATAAAGCTGTGGGTTTTTTAATGATGAAAGAAATAGAACAACTTTCGAAACTTTTGGAAAAACCGGAATCACCTTTTACGGTTATTCTTGGCGGTTTAAAACTAAAGACAAAGATACCTGTGATTAAAGGTCTTGCTCCTATTGCGGATAATATTTTAATAGGCGGAGCTATGTCTTTTAGTTTTATTAAAGTTAAAGGTGGAAACGTAGGGGATTCCGCTCTTGAGATGAGTTTATTCGATAAAGTCGAAGAAGCGATTTCTATTACCGAGGAACAGGGTAAGGAACTTCACTTACCGGATGACATTATAGTTATAGACCATATGGAGAAAATAGAATCTTCGAGCCCTTGGACGGTTTCTCCTGCCTTTGAGATTCCTGACGGAAAGATGGGTGTTGATATAGGACCCAAAACTATTGCGAAGTATAAGAAAATAATCTCAAATTCTAAAACTTTGTTTTGGAATGGTCCTGTTGGTATTTTTGAAGTTCCTCCATTCGATAAAGGAACTTGGGAGATTGCGAGAGAGATTGGTGCTTTGACGAAGAAAGGAGTTTTCACTGTTGTGGGTGGCGGAGATACTGATAAGGTTTTTGAAGATTCCGATATTTCCGTAAGCCATCTTTCTACCGGAGGAGGTGCATCTCTTGAGTTTGTTTCAGGTAAAGAATTGGCGGCTTTTAAGGTAATGTAAGGGAGGTTTTGATGCGAAAGTTGCTTATCGGCGGTAACTGGAAAATGTATAAAGGTGTTGAAGAGACGATTAAATTTGCCAATCTTTTTAAAGAAAAAAAAGTGTCAACGGAGGGTGTTGATGTATTCATTGCACCTCCTTTTACTTCTCTTGTGGATGCTGTCAGGAGCTTTAAAGGAAGCGGAATTCAGGTAGGGGCACAGAATCTCTTTTGGGAAGATGAGGGAGCATATACCGGTGAAATATCATCGGTTTTTCTTAAAGAAATTGGTGTAGATTGGATAATAGTAGGTCATTCCGAGAGGAGAACCTATTTTGGTGAAACGAATGCCGGAGTCAAGAAGAAGGTAGAAAAGGCCTTGCAAAAACAATTAAAAGTTGTTATATGTGTTGGTGAAACTGAAGAAGAGAGAGAAGAAGGTAAGGCAAAGGAAGTCGTGGATAAGCAGATTGAAGAGGGACTCCTGGGCATTGAATATGATGCTGAAAATCTTGCCGTTGCTTATGAACCAGTTTGGGCGATTGGGACAGGCAAGACCCCCCATCCGGAAGATGCTGAAGAAATGCATTCAATAATCAGAGAAAAGTTAGGCGCTAAAGGTGAGAGTATTAGAATAATGTATGGCGGGTCTGTTAAAACACATAACATTAAGGATTTTATTTGCCAGGAAAATATAGACGGGGCTCTGATTGGAGGTGCGTCTCTTGATGTTGATGGTTTTGCGGATATGATAAATATAGCAAAGGAGATTAAATGTTAGGCTTTCTAGTTACGCTACATGTATTTTTTGCAGTTCTTTTAGTTTTAGTTATTCTTATGCAGCAGTCTCAGGGTGCAGGTATGAGTTCTGTCTTTGGTGGAGCTGGTGGTGGGTCTTTCTTTGGGGGTAGAGGAGCTTCGTTGCTCCTGCGGAAAGTAACCGTAGTACTTGCTATTCTGTTTTTTCTTACTTCGACAACAATAGCTATTAGAGTGCCCAGGTCGGCTGGCAGCGGAAAAGAGAGTATAGAGGAAAGATTAAGAAAAAATTTACCTGAGAGAGTAGGAGTACCCTTTGAACAGGGAATTCCGGAAAAAGGTACTTCAGAGGGTTTAATTCCAGAAGAAAGTGGTGTACTTCCAGAGGAAAGTACGATTCCAGAGGGAAGCAAATGATACAACTTGAAGGAGGATTTTAATGTTTGTAGTTTTTGAGGCTAAAGGATTCCAGTATCTTGGAAGTCCGGGAGAGAAGTTAAAGATTCCCCGGTTGGATAGTGATGTTGGGGAAAAAGTCACTTTTGACAAAGTCTTACTTGTTAAGAATGGTGATACGAAAATCGGCCAACCTTATATAGAGGGGGCTTCTATTACAGCGAAGATAGTTGACCATGGTCGACATAAGAAGATAATTGTTTTTAAGTTTAAAAAAAGAAACCGATATAAAAGGACACGGGGGCATCGTCAAACCTATACCGAGATAGAAATTAAGGATATTATTCTCGGTGGAAAGACAGAGACTAAAAAAGTAAGCAAAAAAGAGGAAGTGAAAGCAGAGAAGAAACCTGTAGCTAAGGCTGAGGTTAAAAAAACCACTGCAGAAAAGAAGAAAGCTACAAGCAAGGCAAAGAAGAAAGTTACTACGGCTAAAAAAACAACTAAGAAAATAGCAAAGACCCAAAAGGCAACTACTAAGAAAAAGAAGACGGCTGCTAAGCCCAAAAAGTCTTCTGCTAAAGCAAAAAAAACAACAAGTAGAACAAAGAAAGAAAAGAAATAAAGAAAGCAATATAAAGGAGGATTTGAGATGGCACATAAGAAAGGAGTTGGTTCGTCACGAAATGGTCGAGATTCAGGTCCAAAGTTTCTTGGAGTCAAGAGATTTGGAGGTGAAGAGGTCCAGGCAGGAACCATACTGATTCGTCAGAGAGGGACCAAATACCACCCAGGTTGGAATGTCGGCAGGGGTGGAGATGATAC
>CAYRCN010000024.1:0-14299 GCA_964422805.1 uncultured bacterium
AATAATAAAAGGGGTACGGACTTCAGCCGTACCCCTGCTATTAAAACCATTCGTGCTATTCGTGTGATTTGTTGTTTAACTAAGCTCTTAGCCTTTTGCTTTTAGCTGTTAGCTTGAAAAAAATAAAAAACTTTGTGTCTTGGTACCTTTGTGTGAGAACATAGGTCTTAGGTCTTGGGTATTAGGTTTTAGTAAAAACAACAAAGAATAAAATCCTATAAATCTTCGTTTATCTGCGTCCCCACAATAAACCCCTTTGACAAAAACATAAAAAATCTTTATAATATAGAGGATTAACTATGAAAAAACTATTCCTTATACTAATATCTTTCATGCTATCAGTGACCACATACGGCTTTTCCGATGCAAACAGTGAAACGGTAGATAAGGCGCAATTTGACGACCTCCCTTACTCGGAAGCAGATACAGTACCAGTAATTATAGAAGGCAAGTGGGGTTATATCGATACAACCGGTAAAGTGGTAATCGAATTGCAATTCAAATACGCCGGGCAATTCTCCGAAGGGCTGGCGATGATAGAAAAAGACAACAAATACGGGTTCATTAATAAAAAAGGCGAGGTTGTAATCGAACCGGAATTCGATGCCGCCCGCCCGTTTTCCGAAGGACTGGCGGCGGTAGAAATAGAAGGAAAATGCGGGTATATCAATAAATCCGGGAATATAGTAATCGAACCGGAATTTGATGATGCCCGGGATTTTTCCGAGGGATTAGCGGCAGTAAGGGTGGACAGGAAATACGGATATATAGATAAGACCGGCAAAATGATAATAAAATCCCGATACAGTAATGTCGGGGACTTTCATGAAGGGTTGGCGTGGGCTGGAAATCCACATGTGAACTTCCGGGTATTGACGAGCAAGAAAGGAGAAAGAGGATATATAGATAAGACCGGTAAAACGGTAATCGAACACAAATTTAAATCTGCCCGCGATTTTTCCGAAGGGCTGGCAAAAGTCTGGACATATCGTAATTGGGGTTATATCGACAAGACGGGGAAATGGGTCATCAAACCTCAATTTGAATGGTCTCAGTACCGTCCCCGGGACTTAACTGAAGCAGATATGAGAAAAAGAGGTTGGCTGCGCAATAAATATTACTACATCGATATAGAATTCAACGTCGGAAATTTTTCTAATGGGTTAGCAAGAATATTGAAAGATGGCTATTTCGCTTTTATCGATAAAACCGGTGAGATTGTAATTGAATCGGAATTCGATTTTGCCGGGAAATTTTCCGAAGGATTAGCGGCAGTAAAGAAAAACGGCAAATGGGGTTACATCGATACAAGCGGTCAAACAATAATAGAACCTCAATACGATAATGTCGGAGATTTTTCTGAAGGGCTTGCGGCTGCCAGGAAAAATTTTAAACACGGTTTTATCGACAAAAAAGGGGCATGGATTATAAAACCGGTGTTCGATTGGGCCTGGGATTTTTCTGAAGGGCTCGCAGCAGTAATGCTGAAAAATTAATTTGAGTCTCAATCCAATCAATCAACAGCGTAACAATAAAAATCCTTGACAGGAAAGTTTCCTTTCGTACATTCTAGAATTCAGATGAGAAAACCATAAGGAGGATTAAAATGAATCCGGTAATCAATACGATTATGAAGAGAAGATCCGTCCGTTTTTACAAAGATAAACCTGTTCCGAGAGACCAGATGAAAGCGATAATAGAGGCAGGCAATTATGCACCTACAGGTGCAGGAACGCAAATGTGGAGATTTGTTGTCGTTGAAGACTCCGAGTTCAGGGAAAAATTGGCAGAACTTGCTCGTCCGCGTTACGAGAAATGGATGGAAAACGCGCCTCCGATGCTTAAGGCCATTAGAGAGAAAATCGACTCGGAAGTCGAAGATCCTGTTTATTATTCCGCGCCTGCAGTTATTTTTGTTATTGGCATCGGAATGACGTCAGATTTCGATTGTCCGATGGTTTGTGAGAACATAATGGTAGCTGCTAAGTCGCTGGGAATCGGCAGCTGCTGGGTATATTTTGGCCAGCTGGTTTTGGATGTTCCCGAAGTCAGAGAAGCGCTTGAGATGCAGGAGGGCGAAAAAGTTTACGGCCCAATTCTTCTGGGATATCCGCAGGATAATCTGCCGGAACGCGCTCCTAAGAAAGAACCGCTGGTTAAATGGATTTGATTAGGTGTTAGATCTTGGGTCTTAGGTTTTAGGAAAAAGTATATATGAGGAGAAAATGAAAAAAATAGGAATTATTGGCGGACTGGGTCCGGAATCTACTGTCGATTATTACAAAGAGATAATAAAAGCATTTAATACGCAATATAAAGACCTGGCATATCCGGAAATGGTTATATACAGTGCTAACATTAACAAGCTACTGGAATTCGTAAATTTAGAAAAATGGTCAGAATTCTCTGAATGGTTAGGGGAAAAAGTATCATCCGTTTACCGTGCTGGCGCCGAATTCGCTGCTATTGCTTCTAATACACCTCATATTGTTTTTGAAGAAGTTAAGAAAAACTCTCCTATTCCTATGTTAAGTATAGTCGAAGAAACATGTAAAGAAGCCCAAAGGCTAAAAGTAAAAAGAATCGGACTTTTGGGTACAAGATTAACTATGGAATCAGATTTTTATAAAGAGCATCTCCAGGATAAGGGTATATCGGTAGTTATACCTTCTGAATCCGAAAGAGAGCTTATCCAAAAAAGGTTGTTTTCGGAAATCGAATTGGGAATTTTTAAAGATTCTACAAGAGATGAGTTGCTAAAAATTGTTAAAAGAATGATAGACGATGATAAAATCGATTCTTTAATTTTAGGCTGTACCGAGCTACCTTTAATTTTGACTGGGAGCAAATATGGTATTCCTTTTTTAAACACAACTGCGATACACTGCGAAAGCATTGTAAAATATTGCATTGAAGAGTAAAAAAATATAAAAAAATGGTTGCTTATTGCGGGCTCGTCTGCAAGAGTTGCCCTATCTATCTGGTAACAAGAGAGCAGGATAATGAAAAACAGAAAGAGAAAAGGGAAGAAATCTTGCAGTTTCTTAAGGAAAATTACGGACTGAATTATAAATTGGAAGATATTACAGACTGTGATGGTTGTACGGCAGATACAGGCAGATTATTCTCGGCGTGTAAGGATTGTTCTATAAGAAAATGCGCGAGGCAGAAACGAATTGAAAGTTGCGCTTATTGTGAGGAATATGTTTGCCGGAAACTTGAGGATTTTTTTACAAGAGAACCCGATGCAAAAAAACGTTTGGATGAAATGCGAGATGCTTTACATCTGTAAAATAGTAAAAAAAGAAAAACTATGTGTCTTCTGCGTAATTCACTTCTGAAACATTTTATAATATTATTGCGTCAAACAAAATGAAACGTTTTAAAAATAAACATTCGAATTAAAAAAGGAGGAGAAAGATGAAGGTATCCGCAAAATATCTTTTTGTGCTATTTGTTGTGTTTTTTTCTGTTGTCGTTCAGGCTAAATCCTTAAAGGATTATATCGAGGACGCTGAAGCTTTACGGAATTCCGGTAAAGTCGAAGAAGCATCGAAGTTAATGGAAAAAGCTTTAGATGAATATCCTGACAGTGCAAGTGCATATGCTTATTTAGGATTATATACAGGTATGCAGGCAGGACAAACTCAGAATATGACGCTGGCAGGAGAGCTGGCTTTTAAATCTTTTGAACTGCTTGATAAGGCTGTTTCCCTCGATTCTCTTAATTTAGTTTCCCGATTACATCGGGGTATTATGGGTATTAAGGCTCCCACTTTTTTTGGTAAACTGGACACAGGCATAAAAGACCAGGAATTTATTGTTAAGATACATCAAACATCACCGAAAAAAGTGCCGAATGATATACTTGTTCAAGTGTATAATTTTCTCGGAGAAGGATATCAGAAAAAGGGAGAAAATGAAAAAGCTATTTCCGCATGGAATAAAGTGATTGAACTTGCTCCCGGCTCGAGTCTTGCCGAGGAGGCAAAAAAACATGTTAAGGAAACTCCTCTCCCGGAGAGTAAGCCTTCAAAGGAAACAACTAAAGAAGAAACTAAGGATGCTAAATCTCTTTTGAAGGAAGGAAAAGCATATTTAGAGAAAGAAAACTGTGAGGAAGCTGTTAACATCTTCAAAAAACTGGTTGAGATAGATTCGAAAAACGTTGAAGTGTACAAGTATCTTGCTTTAGCCCTGGGATGCCTTGTCGAAAAGGGCTATGACGAGAAAATTTATGATAATACCAATTATCGTGCAGATTTAGCTTTTGCAGTAATGGATGCACTGGATAAGGCTATTGCTCTCGCTCCGGGAGACCCTGAGCTAAGACTTACAAGAGGTTCGGTGGGCGTATATATGCCTTTCTTTTTGGGAAAACTCGAACAGAGTATAGAAGATTTAAATAAGGTTTTAGAAAGTGATGCCGAAAGTTCTATGAAAGCTGAGGCAATGTATCATCTTGGTGTAGCGTATCAGAGAAAAACTCTGGACTATTGGGACAAAGTAGTTACGGATTATCCTTCATCGGATGCATCAAAAATGGTCTTCGATGGGATGCGTCCGGGCATAAAAAGAATCGACCCTGATAAATTTAAAAATGCTGTTGTGGTTGTTGATTTTATCCTGGGATTCCAGGACGCTCTGGCGCCGCAAACTGCGGTATGGATCGAGGACAAAAAAGGTAATTTTATAAAGACTCTTTATGTATCGGGTTTCAGCGGATACGTTAAGGAAAAACAGCTCTGGTTGAAGAAATGGGCTGAGTCTTCCAAATACGTCGATACAGACGCGGTTACCTCGGCAAGTATAGATATTGGACACCACATTTACCTGTGGGAATTAAAAGACCATACCGGCAAAAAGGTGAAATCGGGAGATTATGTGGTAAAAGTCGAGGTTTCTTCCTGGCCTTCGATGAAATATCAGCTGGCTGCGGTTCCGATAAAGATTGATGGCAAAAGAAATAAATCAACGGTTGAAGAAGGAAACATAATACCCTTCTTAGAAGCCACTTATTATCCTAAAAAATAAAATGCGCATTTAATCATGTATGGATAAAATCGGCGTTTGCGGCGATGACTGCTCTTATTGTCCCCGGTATATCGCAACTCTAAGTGGTAATATAGAAGAATTAGAAAAAGTAAAGGAGTTATGGGTTCGTTTAGGCTGGAGGGAAGAATCCTTTCCTGCTCGTGAGCTGGTCTGTAAAGGGTGTAGCCCTGAAGTTAAATGCGCTTATCCGGAACTACGTAATTGTACCTATGAGAAAAAAATCCCTAATTGCGGTTTATGCGACGAATATCCCTGCACGTTAGTAAATGCCGCATTTGAAAGAACAAAGCGCTTAACATCTAACGCAAGAAGTGTCTGCAACTTGAAAGAAATGGCTATATTAAATAAAGCATTTTTACATAAAAAAAGAACTTTAGATAAAATCTATAGCGACAAAAAAAGTAATTAGTGTATATCTCCTTTAAAATTGTGGTATGGTGGGCCAGCTGTAAGCTGACAGCCTTCAGCCGTTAGCTGCCGGCTGGCAAGCGGGGCAGAAATAGCAGGTTCCGCCCAAATACTGTATCTTTTCTATTTTCTTTCCGCATACGGGGCAGGGCTTACCAGCCGCGTTTTTATCCAGAATACGAACATATCCGCCGGGATTGTTATAAAGATCAACCTCATCATACCGTCCGCCCTTTTCTATCACCTCATCGACTGTTGCGATTATTTCCTCATAGAGTTTTTTTCTTTTATTTTTACCGAGCTCACTTATTGGAAATTTTGGGTTGAGACGGGCTTTAAAAAGAATATCCTGAGCAATTGCGTTTCCGAGACCCGGGATTAATTGATCCTGTGTTAAAAGTCCTTTAACGCTTCTCTTCTTATCGGATAAAAGTGAATCTATAAGCCTGGAAAAATACTCGAATGTAAAATCCTTTTCTACTGGTGTTATTTTCATATTCTTTACATATTGTCTGTTCTGCTCCTCACCCTTTTTATACAGTTCCATTGCTCCCCACATCTGTGTGGTAAAGGTAAGAAACGAATCGTCTGTAAAAATAAGGTATAAATGATAAGATTTTGGTATTTTCGAGTTTGGAAGATTATATAAAAGTTTTCCTCCGCATTCTCCGAACACTAAAACATAGCCGGGGTCAAGAGGAATAAAAAGCCATTTACCTTTTGACGTTGTTTGCCCTATTTTTTTACCTTTCGTTAATTTTTCGAATTCCTCGTGAGTCCTATTATACCAGACAAATTTATGAGGTTTATTTCCCAATGAACCTTCTTTTATTATTTTCCCTTTCAAAGTTTCATTGAATTGTTTCGCAAAATTTACTATTTCAGGCAATTCAAACATTCTCCTCCTCCATTTTCAGGATTTTGGATTTAGAAAAGAAATAGCTCTCGGCTTACAGCTCACAGCTAACAGCTTTTAAACTAAAACTTTTCACCTTTTTTACTTTCGCGGGGAGCCGACAGCCGTCAGCGGAAAGCTGATTATCTCTGTGTCCTCTGTGGTAAAAAAACCTAAATAATTCTCAGTTCTTTAAGAACGGTCTTTAGTTTTTTCTTGTTTTCACCGCTCATTTCGCACATAGGAAGACGAAACACTTCCCTTACCATCCCCTTCATCGCAAGAGCGGTTTTTATTGGTATTGGATTTGTTTCTATAAATTCGACTTTGAAGAAAGGTAAAAGCTCATAATGTAATTTCCTCATTTCATCGAAATTCCCGTTCAAACCTGCTTTTACCATTGCGCTCATCCTGTCGGGAACGATATTGCTTGCTACACTTATAACGCCTTTCCCGCCTGCTACCATTAAGGGAAGAGTCAAATTATCGTCTCCTGAGAGTACAACGAAATCATCAGGAGTTCGAGCTATTACATCCATCATCTGGGGAAGACTTCCCGAAGCCTCTTTTACCCCTATGATGTTTGGGTGTTCTGCCAGTCTCACTATCGTATCGGTTTCAATATTTTTGCCGGTTCTTCCCGGTATATTGTAAATTATCATCGGAAGGTCAACCTCGTCGGCAATCGTTTTGAAATGGAGATAAAATCCTTCCTGGGTAGGTTTATTGTAATAAGGAGCAACCTGAAGACTCGCGTCTGCTTTCAAATCTTTAGCTCTGGAAGTCATGAACAGGGCTTCTCTTGTTGAATTCGAACCGGTTCCGGCTATTACCGGCACCCTTTTATTAACATGTTTACAGACTATTTCTATTACATGTACATGTTCCTCATGGTTTAGAGTGGGAGATTCCCCTGTTGTCCCCATAGGAACTATACCCGCCACTCCTTTTTCTATATTAAAATCCACTAATTTTTTAAGGTCTTCTTCATTTATGCTTTTATCGTCATTGAATGGTGTAACTAATGCGGTAAAAACGCCTTGAAACATCTCATCCTCCTATTATTTCATTCATCATGTCTTCAATATTATAAAAACCTTTCTTCCCGTTTATCCATTCTGCAGCCTTCAATGCTCCTACGGCTAAACCTCTCCGGCTTCTTGCAGTGTGTTTTAACTCAATTGTATCAACTTCACTATCGAAAGCTACCACATGAGTACCCGGGACGCTGCCGCCTCTTACAGATGCAAGATGTATCTCTTCCCCTGAAATTTTCCGGGACAGTTTTTCCGTTACTATTTTTTCCTTGTTTTTTAAATTCTCGAGAAGAATATTCCCAATCATATTCATGGTTCCTGAAGGGCTGTCTTGCTTTCTGTTATGATGAATCTCATATCCCATTACATCGTATATTGGGAATTTATTCATTAACCCGGTGCTGTGCTTTATTATTCGGAAGAACAAATTGACTCCGATAGAAAAATTGCCCGACCATATTAGTCCTATTTTGCTCTTTTCTACTTTTTCTTTGACTTCCGGCAAATATTCATACCAGCCGGTAGTTCCAATTACTGCGTTTATGCCATATTTTATATAGTTATCGATATTCTCAAGAATAATAGCCGGAACGGTAAAATCAATAACAACATCAGCACCGCAAAGATTTTCTTTATTCAATTCTTTGAATTTTGCCGACTTTATTGCCGGGTCAACTGTCGAAACAACTTCATGGCCGTTTTCAAGAGCCAGTTGTTCAGTAATTTGTCCCATTTTACCATATCCTACTATCGCAATTTTCATTATTGTTCTCCCTTATTTAAGTATATTAATTGTATACGTTAATAAGTCAAGACAATTTACAATGAGAGATACTTATCAATTTCGTAATCGGTTACGTGGATTCTGTAATTTTCCCACTCTTTCTTCTTGTTCTGAATGTATTTATTAAAGAATCTATCACCAAACAGATCTTTAACCATTTTACTTTTTTCTGTTTCCATTATTGCCGTATAGAGCGAATCAGGAAGTACTTCTATATTTAATTTCTTCTTTCTTTCATTGGACATTGTATAAATATCTTCTTCAATCTGGTTTTCCAGTTCTAATTTCTCTTTTATTCCAGCAAGGCCAGCTCCAAGCATAGCCGAGATAGCCAGGTAAGGATTAGTCGCCGGATCCGGAGTTCTGTATTCTACCCTGCATGAGCTTACGCTTTTGAAAGAAGGCACCCGGAGAAGGGCGGAGCGATTCTGCCTTCCCCAGGAAACGTAAACAGGTGCTTCATATCCGGGAACAAGGCGCTTGTATGAATTTACCCATTGATTCGTTATAGAAGTAATTTCTTTCGCGTACTTGAGAAGACCCGCAGAATAATTTTTGGCTATTGGAGAAAGATGATAATTATCTTTCTTGTCGTAGAAAATATTTTTCCCTTTAGAGAAAAAAGACTGATGAAGATGGAGCCCTGAACCATTAAGTCCGAAAACAGGCTTCGGCATAAATGTAGCAAAGACACCGTTTGCGCGAGCAGTCTCTTTGATTACATATTTCGCGACCTGAATATGGTCAGCCATTTTTAAAGCTTCCTCATACCTGAGGTCTATTTCGTGCTGGTTTTCGGAAACCTCATGGTGAGCTACTTCAACTTCTACGCCTACTCCATTTAAAATATTGACGATTTCTTCCGAAATTTCGTCATATTTATCGTAAGGGAGAACGTCGAAATATCCTTTAGAATCGCGAATGTTAAGGTCTCTCTTCTCCGAAAAATAGAAAAATTCAAGTTCAGAGCCGACAAAAAAATCCCAGCTGTTTTTCTTCGTTTGTTTCAAAATGTTTTTCAAAACGTACCTCGGAGAAGATTCAACCGGCGTACCATCAGGATAATATATATCACAAATGAAAATAATTGTTTTCTTTCCGTTTTCATCCGGAAAAATGTAAGTGGAGGAAAGGTCGGGCTTTGCAGTAAGGTCGGACTCCTCTATTCGCACAAGACCTTCAATCGAAGAACCGTCGAAATTCATACCTTCATTAAGAGCTCTTTCCGCTTCTTTATGGCTTATTGAGAAACCTTTAACTTTACCAAGGATATCGGTAAACCATAAACGTATAGCTTTTACCTCTCCTGCTTTTAATAAAGAAAACAGATCGGACTTATTCATTTTCCCCCCATAATATAGATTTATTCGTATTTATTCTATAAATTAGGTTAAAGTATATTAGTACATCCCTTTTTGTCAAGATGATCTAGAACTTTTATGAGTCACTTAAAACTTAAACTTTTTTAACCTTTAGAAAGTTTCCCCATAACAAAAGTTCGGATTTTTTTAGAACGATCACGGTTTAATGTCTTAAGAATACCGTCCGCTCGCACCCCTCCTATTTCAGACACAGCCTTGACCGCTTCAAATCTAAGTTCATCCGGAAATTCGGGTATTCCGAAAACTTTCTTCGCCTCGATTATCTGAACCAAAGATTCTACAGACTGGCTGTTGCCCTTATCAACCAGAATTCCACAAATCATTTTCTTTATCTCTGTTCCTTCTTCTTTCGAAAATTTCTTTAAGAGTAATCTTTTATTCAAGGCTGTCACTCCTTCGTCCGAAATAATAGGGCCAAGAATGGAAATCGCGTATTTTTGTACTTCCGAAAAATTTGAATCTAAAAAAGACAACAAATAAGTTTCCGCTTCATCTTTCAAAATATGTCGGATTGCTCTTATTATTTCTATCTGAACCTTTTCGTGATCATCTTTTAACGCGTAAATATCATCTATAATTTCCTTGTCGCCAATACTACCAAGAATCAAAACGGCGTTTCTCCTTACAAACCATCTTTTGTCTCCAAGATATTTTTTCACCATATCAGGAGCTGTGCTGCCTACACTTTGAATTATTTTTAAAAGAGAAAATCTGACTTCCTTATCCTCAGAATCCTTCAACAATTCCATTAGATAGGGAATAGATTCTACCCCAAACTCATCAACCTTGTCCACTACTATCTTTCTAAGGTCTTCTTCCCACAACAGAGAAAGCAGAACGTTTATCGCCTCCTTAGTCTTGAATTCAGCTAAACGGGGAATAACAATCTTTGCTTTGGCTGTATTGCTCACTTCGCCTGCAAAAAAAGAAACAATAGAACTGACCAAAAAATCATATCCTACAACCAAACTCCTCTGACCCACCACAGCCAGAGCATCTGCATACTTTATATAAACTTCCTTGTTTTTCTCATTTTTTGCATATTCCATCAATCTGTCGATAATCCTTCGAATAACGGCAACCTTTTCTCCTTTGAAGAGCTGTTCGAGAAGGTTCAGAATATTTGAAATCGCGCTAATCCTGACATCCGTTGATTCCGCCGCAAGGCTTTCATAAAAAGATTCCATGAAAGATTTTATGTCTGTTGAATCCATACTCGCCTTTAGTTTATCTTGCAAACGACCATAAGCTTTTCTGCTGACACCGCCGCTCCTTTTAAGGCTTTGCGGTACTGTTATTAATTTCTTCCACAATCTTGAAAACTCGTCGCCGCTAATTCCCAATTGCTCTAAACGCTCTTCTGCAAACGCACGTAGGTTCTCCAGCTTTTCCTTTCCCAAAGAAGATAAAAGTCCATCCAGCATTTCTCTTTGCTTTTCTTCAAGTAAAACAATAATCATTGAAACAATGCTTTCGTTATCCATTAAAGGCAACAAGACCTTAGCCATCGAAACCTTTACCGGACTTTTGCTCTTGATAATACGAGCAAAGATTTCTTTCCTGAGTTTATCAGGAACTTTTTTGAACGTCTTTCTGATCTTAGCAGCTTCACTCAGCAAATTATCTTCCCCAAACTGCTTTATAAATTCCTTTACAAAATTTTCAAGACCTTCACTTATTTTTTCTACTTTATTATCATCATCTTTATCGAGTTTACACACAGAACTGAAAAAATTAGAGATTTGTTCAGCACCATACTCTTCCTTCGAAACTTCCGAAAATTTACTTATGAAAGATTTAATATCTCCTGTCACGACTCCCGCTCCGCTTCCAGCTCTTACATCTTTAACTTCTCCCTTTCTTTTCCCTCCTTCCTTTTCCCCTGCCTCTTTATTCTTCCCTATCTTTGCTTTAATCTTTTTCTCAAGTCCGGATATATACTTTTCCTCAATATTCATCATTTTTAGTTTTTCCCTGACCTCCG
Organism: uncultured bacterium; assembly: GCA_964422805.1. Classification (GTDB taxonomy): domain Bacteria; phylum Hydrothermota; class UBA3072; order UBA3072; family UBA3072; genus JAFGHJ01. Next base: position 11,546 of record CAYRCN010000024.1, read on the forward strand.
GCAAAATTCCATCCAGCCTTTCCGGCGTCAGATTAAGAAGTATATCCTCAGCATCAAAAACTCCGAGAAGTCGGACCCTGTTTACAAAAATTTCCACAATTTCTTCATCAGAAAAGCTCATTATAATTGATTTTATTATCGAAGAAATCTGCTTTAGTTTTAATTTGTCTTTGAGTATGAATCTCTTAGCCTCCGGGCTTATTGACCCCATGACTTCCTCGAAAACAGCTTCACGTGCTCCCTGATCCGCTTTAGATGAAGTCCCGGCCATACCATCATACAATTTAACAAGCCCCGCTGTAACCTTTTCTGCTTCTACAGAAGGGGGGTCTTCCGTTTGAACTTTACAAGTATTCTCAAGGAAGCGAACCAAATTAAACTCTTCCTCCTCAACTATATCTATAATTCCTTCTCCTCCTCCCTCATAGTCTCCTTCGCCTTTCGTTCTAATTTTAAACTCGACAGTATTAAAATAGACTTTATCCGCCCTTTTTTCTATTAAAAGAGTATTTATATCGTCATAAACGTTAACATCCCTTGGGGGATTAGCTATCAGATCTAAGAACCCTTCTATATCTATCTCAGTGCAAGACGTGTCAAAGGTCAAACTCTCAATATTTAGTCTCTTAAGCCTTTTAACAAATATCTGCACACTCTCGTAATCAGCAAGATCAACATGAACGTCTTCCACAATGATGCTATCTCCTAAGAAAACAAAAGAGATTTCCGCGGCCTCTTCTGCGAAAGAATTAATCTCATCAACTATTTTCCTCTGCTGTTCCTTTATTATAGGATGTTCTCCGGGGTAAGCTATTTTATGATTAACACCAAGAGCAAGGTCCCTAAGAAGATCTACCAGAATCTCTTTTTCTATTATTGCCTCCTGTTAAGATAATTATACTTATTTTCTATAATTTTTCAAGTATTTCTTACAGTTAATTTTACTCCCGTTCCTTTGGTTTTTCTCTTGCCGAGAAACCAACTTCACGGGTAAAGTAAAACATTGCCCCAAATCTATTGGAATATGTTAAACAAAAATTAAATTTCCGGATTCTTATTCCCATTCCTGCTCCGTAAACGATATGATATTCATCTCTTTCACCGAAAGGATAGGAAGGAAGCGAGTCCTGTATCGGAAGAAAAATATATTCCTGCATTGAAACGCCTGCCATTCCTATCAAAATAAAATTGCTTAAGTATTTTCTTGCAACAAAATGTGCTGCTACTTCGTTTCTTTCTTTATATTCGGCGAAATATTCTTCCGGGTAATCTCCGGGGTCACCCCAATTATAAAAAGGAATATCATAGTGCGCCGGGGCGTTGCCTGTCATGGACATTGTTAGCTTGGTTCCAAAATCTAAAGTAGGATTAACTGTATTACCGAAATCCAAAGAAAAAGTCAACGCGTCATTTTCTCCGGCTAAACCCCCGACACCACCACCAAAGAAATATTGAATAATTATCAAAATAATCATTAAATTGTATCTCCTTTGCTTCTACATCTTTTAAAAAGTTTCAGAATTTCGAACACGGCAAGAAATACACCCATTGCGCCTAAAACATAAAGCCAGTCGATTAACTTAAGTGACGCAAAAGACAGAAATTCACTGATTAAAGGTCCGTAAACGCCCAAGAAGACAAGGCCCATCGAAGCTAATATAGACCATAATAATATTTTATTGCTTAAAAAATTGCGATTGAAAATAGAAGAAAGATCATATCTCCTCGACATGACATTTGCAAACTGACAGTAAGCAATGGTGAGGTAGCTTATTGTTGTCGCCCTGGCATAAAGAATAGTATGCTCGTTCCCAACGGTAAGAGTTACTCCTTCTCTTAACATAAAAAGCGCAAAATTGGCAAAAGCAATAGCCCCTATTAAGAATCCCAGCAGAACTACCTCGGTAGTTGTCTTTTTATTTAATATGTGGTCCTCCAGTTTTCTTGGAGGTATCCTCATCAGTTCTTTTGGTGGTGGATCGTAGGTCAAGAAAGTCAGGGGCATAATTTCCGCAAACAGGTCAATAGCAAGAATTTGAATGGCGAGAATTGGTATAGCCCAATCCCATAAAGCAACGCTCGCAAGACCAAAAAGTACAATGGTAAGCTCAGAAGCATTTGTCGTCATAGAAGCCAGCACGGTCTTTTTAAGATTGTTATATATGGTTCTGCCCTCCTTTACTGCCTTTACAAGTGTAGGAAAGCTATCGTCCAGGAGCACCAATTCGGCCGCTTCCTTAGCTACATCCGTTCCCGTTTGCCCCATCGCCACACCTATATCAGCTTTCTTCAACGCAGGAGCATCATTAACTCCATCGCCGGTAACCGCCACCACTTCTCCATTTTCTCCAAGAAGTGTGACAATACGAAGTTTATCTGCGGGATCCACACGGGAAAAAATCAAGGATTTATTCTTTATTAAGGCTTCCGAGAGGTCTTTGTCGTTCATTTCGTCAAGTTCCTGCTTGCTTATCACCAAAGATTCCTCTCCTTCCTCCGTTAGTCCGATTTCTTCTCCGATTGCCTGTGCCGTTATTGAGTGATCTCCTGTCATAATAAAAATCTTAATTTTCGCATTTTTACAGTTTTCTACTGATTCGCGCACCCCTTCTTTAGGGGGATCCATCATCCCCACCAGGCCAAGGAAAATAACATCTTTTTCGATTTCTTCGATAATATAATCGCTTCCGTCCGCCTCCAGCGGGCGATATGCAATTGAAAGTACTCGCAGAGCTTTTTTCGAGTACTCTTCAT